>JBBSAN010000016.1:0-21646 GCA_038252265.1 Chloroflexia bacterium | reverse complement strand
CTTATTGGCGGCTATCCCTGCGGGGGGCCGTTCGAACCGTGCATCGGCCCGACCAACCGCCCGTATTTCCGCCCCAACAACCCCGCCACGCGCGGCCAGCTGAGTAAGATCGCGGCCCAGACCTTTGCCCACAGCTGGAGCCTCGTGCCCAATCCCAACCCCGGCGCGGCCACCAATCAGCTCGCGGGGGTGGCGGTGGTGAGCGCCGACGATGTCTGGACCGTCGGGGCCCTCGGTAATAGCGGCGCGGTCGACCAGACGCTGGTCGAGCACTGGGATGGGGCACAGTGGAGCGTCGTGCCTGGCCCCGACCCGGGGGCCGTCTTGAGTGTGCTCAAAGGAGTGGCGGCAGTGAGCGCCGACGATGTCTGGGCCGTTGGCCACTATGATAACGGTACCATCAGCCAAACCCTGGTGGAGCATTGGGACGGCACGCGGTGGAGTATCGTGCCTAGCCCCAACCAGGGCGGCGCGTTCTTGAATAGTCTGCTGGGGGTGACCGCGGTGAGCGCCAGCGATGTCTGGGCCGTCGGCGCCTACTATACCGGTAATGTCAGCCAGACCCTGGTCGAGCATTGGGATGGCACCCGTTGGAGCCTGGTGCCCAGCCCCAACGACGGGGTGCGGGAAAATGATCTCAAGAGCGTGGCGGCGGTGAGCGCGAGCGATGTTTGGGCCGTCGGCACCTCCAGTGACGGCAGCAGCTACTGGGCGCTGGTGGAGCACTGGAACGGCACGCAGTGGAGCCTCGTGCCCAGCCCCAGTCCGGGGGCGTCGGCCGTGGCGCTCTATAGCGTGGCGGCGGTGAGCGCGGGCGACGTCTGGGCCGTCGGTTATGCGGATGATGGCAGCGTGGAGCGAACGCTGGTGGAGCACTGGAACGGCACACAGTGGAGCGTCGTGCCCAGCCCCAGCCCAGGGGCGGTCCTGAATGGGCTGCTAGGGGTCGCGGCAGTGAACGCGGGCGATGTCTGGGCCGTGGGGTACTACGCGACGGACGGGGGCGGGCAGACGCTGACCGAGCATTGGGACGGCACCGCCTGGAGCCTCGTGCCGAGCCCCAACGGGGGCGAGCCGCGCAACGGCCTCGCTATTGACGCGCTCTATAACGTGGCGGCGGTGCGGGCTGACGACGTTTGGGCTGTCGGCTACAGTGATAATGGTAACGGCAGCGTCGCGCGCATGCTGGTGGAGCATTACGCCCGGGCCTGCCCGTAGCGGGCGACGGCTTTCTGGGGGAAGCCCCCCCTTCGGGGTGCCGTGGCGCCGGGATCTAAGGCACCCGCTCTAAAGGGCAGGCGGCCGCCCCGCAGCGCGGCCTGGCGGTTGAACGGCCGCGCAGGGGGCGGCCCGCACCTGCGCCGCAAACCAGTACGCCCGTTGCCCGCCCGGCGCGTCCTTCACGGCCGATAAGGGATCCAAATCCCATTTTGATAATGCAAAATCGTGCTCCGCTCCCCGACCGCCCAGCCGTCGCTGCGGGAGAGCATCGCCACATCGTTTAGGGCGTTCGTGGTGGGGCTGGGGTATAGCGACCAACTCCCCCCGCTGTAATGCAAAATCACCCCATGATCCCCAACAGCCCAGCCCTCCTCGGCGGCAAGCATCTGCACCCGCGCGACAGAGGTGGTGCGTAACGTGGGATCGCCCGCGAGCGGACTGGGGACCTGGGTCCATTGACCGTGGCGATAATGTAGTAAAACCGTCGCCCCATCCTCCCTCATCCGCCCGAAGGCCCAGCCGTCCTCCGTCGAGACCATGTCCACGGCATGGAACACCGCATCCACCGGCATCGGCACCTCCTCCCAGGCCAGCAGCGGCTGGAGCTCCCCGCGGATGGGGGCGGGCCGGTGCAGGAGGACTCCCCCCACCGCCCAGCCCTCTCCCGTGGGGAGCATATCCACATCCACCAGCGGGGCCTGGTGCGCCCCGGGCGCAATGAGATCCGCGGCCCAGTGGTCGCCGATCAAATGCATGATGTAGGCCGCGTGTACGGCGCCGCCGACCGCCCAGCCCTCGTGGGCCGAGATCAACTGGACCCGATAGAAAGGGCCGCCGATCGAGGGCTCGTCGTACCAATGCCCGGTCTGGTAATGGAGCAGGCGCCCCGCGCCGAGCGCCCAGCCCTCCGCCGCCGAGATCATGCTCAGACAGGTCGCGTTGAGGCTGGGATAATCGAGCGGCGTCCAGCGGCCCTGCTGATAGTGCAGGAAGAAACTCGGACCGGGAAAGTCCTGGGCGATGGCCCAGCCCTCGTCAGGAGAAACCAGATCGACACTACGGATGTTGGCGGTGGCGGAGAAGGCCGGTGGGGGTGGGGGCGGCGGGCCGTACTTCGCCTGGTAGCGCTGTCGGCCCAGTTGCTGCAACAACACCGCATAGGGGGTGCCCGTATTCTCCGGGTGCCACTCCAAGACCGCCCGCTGGAAATACTGGACCATGTAGGTGTGGCCGTCAAGCGCGCTCCGCTCGGGAAACTCGTCGCTGATCGGGTAGCCTTGCTGGGCCAGGCCGCCGTGTTGCTCCCAGTAGGCGCGGAACGGGCCACCGAGGGTATGGCCCGTTTCGGGGAAGAGGCGCGGGTTCGTGGTGCTGGCGTGTTGCTCCCCCGCCTCTCGCCCGCCGTAACGGGTTTGGTAGGCATAGAGACCGAGTAAGCTCAGTTGCACGTCAGCGGGGCTACCCATGTATTCGGGATGGTACTCGAAAACGGCGCGTTCGAAATACTGGACGGTGTAGGGTCGCCCATCGAGCTCGGAAACCTCCGGAAACTCCTCGTCGAGGGGATAGCCGAACTGCGCGAGGCCGCCTCGCTGCTCCCAGACGGCGAGGAAGCGCCCTTTGATGGTATGGCCGGTTTCGGGAAAGTAGCCCGGGGGTTCTTGCCCCTGTACCGGCAGCCCGCCATTGGTGCCCTGCCCCAACCGGAGGAGGAGCAAACTGACCACCACTAAGCTGCCCAGGCGCCGCGTTTTCATCGGTCGATCCTTTCGTGCGCCATCAGGGAAGTACCCAACCGATCTTCCGAGCAGGGGTCCTATCTTGTATAACGGTTTACCCGGCTCGGGGTTCTGGTGCGGGCACCAGCGGCAACCGTATCACGGGAGGTGGAGCCGCAACCAATCCCCACGCTACGGAATTAACGACCGCTGCGTTGCGATCTCAGATCCTGAGCACACGCCCCGCCGGTCATCGACTCCGCAGTATTAGGTAACTATCTCAAAATAGATCCCGGATACGTCTACTCCGTAGAACCTAGCAACGAGAAGCTACTGATGGCGGGGACCACGACTGCAACGAACGAATTGCCCACCATCTGGCGAGTGCCAGACACCTTGTGGGCTAAGATCCAGCCGGTGCTAGCGGAACTTGATCCCCCTAACACCCAAGGACGTAAGCGCATCGATCAACGCGGCGCCCTCGCCGCGATCATCTTTCGCTGGCGCGCTGGCTGCCCGTGGAACCACCTGCCCACGGAGTTTCCCGATGATAGCTCCGTGCAGCGTCCCTTCCAACGGTGCCGCACCATGGCTTTTTCGAACACCTCTGGACGAGGCGGCTACAGGAATGCGCCGAGGTGGGCGGCGTGGACGGGCCGTGGCAGGCGGCGGACGCGTGACTGGGCACGGCCCGCTCGGGTGGCAACCGGCTTGGCCGCCATCCCACCGATCGCGGCCAGCACGGCATGAAGAAAAGCCTGTTCGTCGAGGCCACGGGCGGGCCATTGGCGGTCGTGATCGCCGCAGCCACCCGCCCTGACCCCAAGCTCCTGGCGGCGCCATGGGACGCCATCGTGGTGGACCGTCCCGCGCGGACCAGCCGCAGCACTTATGCTTGGACAAAGGCTAGGACCACCCCACGGGCGAAGCCGCCGTGGAGGAACACCACGCTGTGGGGCACATCCAGCGGATCGGCGAGGAGCAGCTGGACGCGCGGGGCGAGCAACGCCCGCCGCTGGGTGGTCGACCGCACGTTGGCGTGGCTCTCCAAATGCCGGGCGCTATGCGATAAGCAATCATCGATTTACCGGGCCTTGCTGCCACTGGCGTGTGTCTGGCTCTGGTTTCGGCGCTGGTGGCGCTGGTCTTTTTGAGCTAGTTACGAGGGTGCAGTGCCGCCGTCAATAATGGGCGAATTCCGCCGGATCGGCAAGGGAATAATCTCCCTACCGATCCGGCCGGATGCGGAACTAAGGACTCCATGCTTGGTAGTTCAGGAACCAGTTCCTTAATTGCCATTGCCACGTCGTCTGGTTGACTGAGATGCCATCAGAGTGCTCGTTCCATCCACTTTCTATCCAGACCCCGACCATCGCCGCGCCGTTCCGCTTGTTTTGCAGGTAGTAAGACACATCACCGGTCGGTGCACCTTGGAAGTAATGAGCGTGGTGATCCGCCGCCGCACACGGCCCACTACCGGGCCAGGGGTCGGCCTGGCCAATCCCGCATTGGTTCATTAAGCCTGGATCCCAGCCGAATTCGGTGATCTCGGAACGGACGTTGCGCGGATCATTGGTCGTCAGCCAGAGTTTCAGCGAGAAGGGGAAATGAAACCAGGAAATATTCGTGATACCAAGTTCCCCGTCCGTATTCATTGGGCTGGGGTAATCGTGGTAGCTAAAACAGCGCTGGAAGCTTAGGTAACGGTTACAATCGAAGGAGTAGATCATCCCACTGATAACATTATAGGCATTCGAACCGTCATGCAGCGGCTGATTGGCTTGGCCGGGATCCAGTGGTGGCGTCCAGAGGGTAATACGATGCGTCAAGTTATAGCAGGCAAAGGCGTTAGGATCAGTGGGGTTCACATGGGGGCAGTCGTGATTATTGTACCAATCCTTTACCTTCTGTCTTACCTGGGTATACCATTCGTTGATCGCTTGGTATCTCTGCAGATCATTCCACTGCTGCCAGCTATAAGACCGACTACTGCCCGACCAGTGGCAGCCTGTACAGGCGTCAACCCAGCCGCCATTATTCTGCGGGCTATTGGGTTCATTATCTACTTGGATGCGCCGCATCCAATTACGCCAGGCCAGTTTCGCAATGATCCCGTCCGAACCCGTCACGACCGTATCGGGACTCACTGAACCCGCTGAGTTGGGTTGAAAGGACTTGCTACGGACGATCACCTGGGTGCCCCGGTTGCTTAGTTCCCGCATGGCCACCGCAACGCGCGCACCCCACAAAGAACCATCCGGGTAGCCAGTTGTCCACGCGTCAAGATCGATTTGCTGAACAACGACCGACCCGAAGTACGATTGGCCGATGGTCAATGGTGCCTCAACCAGATTATTGAGCATGACTGGGGTGCTACACGGGGTGACACCGGGGGTGGCCGCCGAATTAGGAACACACCAAGCGGCGCTGTTGGGGGCGTGCATCCCTTTGTATACCGGATACGCTGTGAACGGCAAGGGGGTGAGCGCATCGGTTTGACCGGTGGGTACCGGGGCCGGTACGTCGAGTTGCGGGGTCAGGGTTGGCGCGGGGGTAAAAGTCAGGGGGGGGGTGTGGAAGGTGGTGCTGCCAAGGCGGCCGAAAGGGAGGTGCTGGACACGCGCCCATCGGACGGCCCGCCGTCACTCTGCCAGGCGAGTGTATCCCCGGTCAGCGTCGGTGCTAATTGATCCCCGGCGGCACTGACCAACAACACCGGTTTATCCGCGGCGCTGATCGAGGTTGTGCTCGTGAGTTGTAGACCCCAGATGTCAGAAACATAGGTTCCGTTATACGTCGAGCTGCTCCAGACAACCATCGCCCCGTCAATGGCGGGCGTGGCGGCATAGCTGGCGAACAAAACGCTTTGATTTTGGGTGGACAGATCCGCAATGTAGAGTTGCCAACCATCGGTCCAGACAAGGCGATGGTCGGCCAAGGCCGCAGTCAGGCGCGGCAGCGTGGATTGGGTTACTGTTTGGATCGCCCCAGTGCTGCGGTTATACGCCTTTATAGTGATCTGTGATGTATTGCCAACGGCAGGTCCCATTTCGCTCCATGTTATATACTCACTGCTGATCAGGGGTTCCGCCAGGGTATATCCGGCCAGGATAGACACGGTCGTGATGACAGTCGTGCTACCGAGTGAACTGGAATTGATATCTTTAGCGAGGAGTTGCTCGGTTTGATTTGCCAAGTCAACCCAAACGGCGGTACTCCCCGCAATAGCCGGCTGGGCCTGATCGCTCGACCCGCTAGCGACCGTGAAGGTAAGACCCGTCGCCAGATTAATCCCTAAAATATCCCGATCACAGGCAGAAGGACAACTCGGGGAATCAGATTCCCAGACGACACGCGATCCTGAAATCGCGGGATTCGTCTGGTTGCCGGGCAGCGTCGTGACCGATATCGCCGTCGTGTTAGTTAGGCTCATCCCCGCAATATCATGAGTATCGAACAGATCATCGATCTCTGGGCTGGCCGATTGATCCCGCTCAGTCCAAACAAGATAGGATCCTGAGCTACGTGGACCAACCTGCACCCGCGTATAGGCGATGGGTCCCGCAGGACGGTTCAAGGTTCCCGTTTGCGCAGCGCTGAACGGAGCATTGCTGTAGGCGTAACTCCTGCCGGGATTCAAGAGGGCGAACACAAGGGCTACGAAAGCCAGGGCCGAAATGACAATTAACTTCTTTCCTTGACCTTTCATCGCTGTTCCTCCTTGGTAATGCATGGGGAAGTAGGGGTGGCGCATAAGCTCTTGCGGTTTGGGCAAGACGCACCGATCCAGCGGCGATCACCTCTTTTCGCGAGCGGTTCGATGCGCGGCATCCTCTTGGGTACTACAGTCCGCTCAGTTCGAACAGACCATAGAGCCAGTGACGGACAGTCAGAACGAACGTACTTAGTTCTGCTTAAGCAGAGTTGCGCTTCTTTCGAAATGGAGAAGGAGGTACTAGAGTGGAGGAGTGGAATAAACCAGTGCAGAAAATAACTAGGATCGGCTGTGCGGTGGATAACAAAGGCTAGTTTTACAGTGGGACTTTGTGCCTACGCCGCTTTAACCGGCTTCAATACCACGAGAAATTGCGACTTTTGTAGGTCGTTTCTCAACCGGCTCTGGCGAAGTGCCACTGTAAAACTAGGGGCTCCAAGCTTTGCAGAGCAACTATATCATAGATGCATCAATTTTGTCAATAGATAACTTCATTGAAAACCATCTATTAGAGAAATTATTACAGTAATGATTATTCATTTTACGTACTAGCATCAATAGTAATAACTGATGTAATATATGCGAATGGTTAAACAATGAGAATACATCTATGGACCTGATCAGGCCCGGCCCTACAGCCCTCACCTAGTGCTACGGTGAAAATTCTCTCGCGACTGAGGCTGTTGGAGAGGGTGACGGAAAAGGTGATCTCGATCCTGGGGTTACGGTGCATCGAAATCGACGCGTCGTAAGAGGCGACGGCGGGCCGCTGTGAAACCCTGGCTAAACACACCGCGCAGTATTGATGATTTTACGCAGGCCCTTACCTGGGCGGGGTTCGCGATGATGCGGATGCGCGTTGCGGATCGCCGACAGGCGATCGTACAGGTCCTGAGGCACTACTATGCTCCAGCAAATGCTAATGCGTCGGAGCACCTCTGTGAGGAGGTGGTCTCAACATCTGTACGTCCTTGGCGTACCAATGAGCACCACCCCGAGGATTAACTACGGGGCGGCCGCTATGATAACGGCCGCCCCTCCCACCTCTTCATCCCACCCCGAGCGCGCCTGGTTAGCGGAGCTATCTATTCCTTTCTCGCTCTATGTCGGTCTGGCCCTGCAGTGCATCGCGTGCCTGCTCACTCAAATTGGGCTCGAATTCCGCTTTCGGCGGCAATTCGGGCCGAGCTTCGACCGTACGCGACAAATCCCTCGAAGGTTCCACCCTCCTCCCCACCACCCTCCTCCCCACCACCCTCCTCCCCACGTGGAGCAGCGCGTCCCGCCGGGCCTCCATCGCTGCTAGCGCAGCTAGCAGCCCCACGGTGCCAACCCCGAGACGCGCTCTCGTCGGCCTTGGCTTCTTGGGAACGGCTGCGGCGACGATGGCCCACGGCTTTGATCGCTATCATCCGCTGGGGTGGGGGTAGGTCAGCGATGGAGCCTTGCGCGCTGCCTCCGACGCAAGGGGGGCTGCTGTTTCGATCTTCCGCCGGTCCCAGCGGCGGGGATCGAGAGTAGCGCTTGCCCCATCTCCTGGGTCCGCCGAGCGCTGGGGCTTCCCCAGCGGCTTGCCACGCGCGGCTATCGTCCCCGTCAGGAGCGTAACGTCGTCGAGCCGCGCACCCACCGGGGTCTCCAGCACTCCTCTACTCCAGCTGCGATCCGTGCGGGGCTACGAAGCGGATCGGCGCGGAGGAGGGATCAGTGGGTGAGGTCTCTTCAGGGATATGTGGTGTCTAGCGGCAGACGCGGGGACTGCTCTTCAGGAGCAGAGGATCGGCAGCGCAACGTAGCCCGGTTAAAACGAGAAGGCCGCTGGCAATCCCTTGCTGCTGAGGACCAAACCAAAGGATCAAGGATGAAGTAAAAAGGATGAATACGACGTTCTCCCGTTCATCCTTCATCCTTGATCCTTCATAATTTCGTCCAACTCCCCATGCACCCCGGCGATCGCGCTTTCGACCAGCCACGCCCAGTCGTCAGGGCCAAACGCGACGCGGTAGCACCACCCTGTGTTTACCCGGCTGCGCACCCCGGACCACGCCAACGCACAGCGCGCCTCAGCGCTGCACAGCGAGACGGCTGGCCGATCCGGTACGTGGGGGTGCTCACGCGGGAGCCACGCGCGGGCCGGGGATCAGGCATGGGCCGCCGCCTCCCGTTCCCGCGCCGCCAACACGGCGACCACCGCCGAGACCAGGGGCGGCCCAACCACCGCTTCAATCTCGGCAGGGGTCGGCGGCGTGACGAACGCGGCGACCACGTCACAGCAGCGCGGCCAGAGCGCCGTGCCGGTGAGGCAGGCCGCGCCCTCGCTGCCCACCTCGCGGCCACACCGGCGGCAGATCAGGCGGGTCGTGTCTTCGGCCATTGCAGATCCTCTTGGGGGCTAAGGTTGCGTTGGGCCGATGGGCAGCGGCGCGTAGCCAGGGACAAAGGGCGAGCGCGTGCGAGGGGCGAGATCCCGCACCGTGCCGTCGGCGCAGTAGCTGACCGGGGGTGCCGCCGTTTGCTCCAGCACGGTCGCAGCGGTGTCGGCCACCGCGCCAGCTAGGTTGGCGGCCGCATTCAACAGCCCCGCGCCCCTGCCGGTCGCCGGGAGTTGCGCTGGCGGTCCCCCACCCTGGGCGGACGCGTCAGTTGGCGGCGCGGGCACCCACGGCTGGCGCTGCGGGCCAACCTGCCCGGCGTCCTCCGGCGCGCACCCCGGCACGAAGGGGACGACCACCCGGCCATCGCGGGGCAACCCGGCCCGCGCACTCCCGGGCGGGCCGAGACCCGTGCTGGCCAGCACCGTCGTTTCGACCACCAGCGCGACCGGGGCGTCTACGCCCTGGCCGGTGGTAACATCCGCCGTCGGCGTCGGACCGCCGCCCTGACTGAGTTGGGCGGTGTCAGGGTCGCCAGCATAGAGATCGCGCACCACCGTCTCTCCGGCATAGACGGTGTCGCGGCCCAGTTGGGCGGCCAGGGCATCGGGCGTCATATCAAGTAAGCCCGCCATCTCGGTCAGACTCTGGCCGGGCTGGACCACCAGGCTGTGGCTCCCCACGCGCGGCGGGGCCGGGGTCGGCGGATTCTCCAGCGCCCCTGGTGCAGCGGCCATCTCGGTGGGTGCGGCCTGGGAGGCCGGGGTGGCGAGCGGCGCGCGGCCGCCCGTGCTGGCCGGGCCAGGGGTGGCGAGCACGGCGCTGGCCCGGCTGCTCACCGGGCCAGCGCCCACTGCCCGCGCCTGGAACGTCCAGGCGATCCCGGCCCCGAACACCAGGGTCATCAGCACGGCGGCGGTGGAAGGCACCGGACTGGGGCTGACCCTGGCGCAGCGGTTGATGACGGCGATGGCCAGGGGGCTCGGCTTAGGGAGCACCGGCCCGGAGGGGAGTACCTTCTGGCTGGACCTCCCGCGCACCGCGCCTCCGGCGCTGCCACCCGCGCTGGCCATCCAGCTGCCCCCGGCACCGGCGCTGATCGCCGGACCGCTGCGGACGCTGTTACTCATCGATGATAACCCGGCGAACCTGCAACTGGTCGCGCGCATGCTGGAGTTGCGGCCAGGCATCACGATCCTCGTGGCACAGCAAGGAGGGCAGGGGTTGGAACTGGCCCAGGCGCACCGGCCCGATCTGATTCTGCTCGACTTGCAATTGCCCGACTTGAGCGGGGAGCAGGTCTTGCAGCGGCTGCTCGACGATCCCGCGACCGCCCGTATCCCGGTGGTCATCTTCAGCGCCGATGCCACGCCGGGCCAGCAGACGCGGTTGCGGGCGGCGGGGGCGACCGACTACCTGACCAAGCCATGCCGCGTCGCGGCCTTTTTAGCGATGATCGACCAGCGGCTGTAACCGGACGGCGGAACCAGTGAGTGACGGAGCGCCCAGTCGGCGGACCGGTGCTAGGGTTGCCGATATAACGGCCTGGGGCGGGTGCCCCAGGCCGTCACCATTGCTCGCCAAATACGGCTGCGCGCTTACTCTACCGGCCCGCCCCCTAACTCCTCCAACTGCATCTCCAGCCGGGCCAGCCACTCGCGCGCCTCCGCAATCTGCTGCCGCGCCGCAACGCGCTCGGCGGGGGGTACCGTGGTCACATCGACTCGCGCCACCCAGGTCATGAACGAGGCAAGCGGGCGCTCGCGCCAGGGGGTCCGTTGGAGATCGCCACCCCGCACCGCGCCGGTGCGGTGATCCAGGGTGGCCCGCTCCACATTCGGGCTGTCCATGACCACGTGCTCGCTGGGGGTGTGTTCGCCATCGTCCGCATCCCCCGAACTGTTTCGCGGCGAAACAGTCGGCGCGGCGGGGCTGTCCACGAGCGCGACGCTCTCCATCAGTCCGCGCTGGCCATCGCGATAGGCCTGGATGAGATCGGGCCGCGCAAGGAGCTTGACCCGCCGCGCAATGTAGACATGATTGATGCCGAGTTGCGCGGCCAGCGCCCGCTGTGAGAGGCCAGTCAAGTCCAGAAGCGTCTGGTACTGGCGTGCCTCATCTTCCACATCCAGATCCTCGCGCTGGAGATTCTCCACGGCGGTGACATAGGCGGCCTGTTCGTCGCTCATCTCGCGGATGATCGCCGGGATATCGACCAGGTCGGCCATTCGTGCGGCCCGGCTGCGCCGCTCGCCCGCCACGATCTGGTAGCGGTCGCCGACCGGACGCACGACAATCGGCTGGAGCACCCCGTGGGCAGCAATGGAGGCCGCTAACTCCTGGAGCGCCGCCTCATCAAAGACCTGGCGGCTTTGCGCCGGGTTGGGGTCGATCAGGTCGAGCGGCAGGAGCCGGGCGCCTTCTAGCTCACTCCCGGGCTCGTCGACTTCAAAGAATAAGCGGCGCTCACGTTTCGCGGGCATGCATCCCCTCCTGGGCGAGTAGCGCCGCCGTCACCACGCTGTAGTCGGCAGCGCCACCATTCGCATCAGCCATCTCCCGGATTGGTTTCCCCGCTTCGGCCGCTTCATCCGCCTTCGTCGTCTTGCGGATGGTGCCGAGCAACGGCAGGTGCTTGTGCGACGTAAAGGCGATGATCTGTTCCATCATGCCCTGCTGGTGTACCAGCCGCGGCTCCCAGAAGGTGACCACCGCCCCGGCCAAGCGCAACTTGCGGTTCAACCGTTTGCGCACCCCGGTAATAATCCCGAGCAGTTGATCCAACCCCCGCGCATCCAGGTACTTCGCCGGAATGGGCATCAGCACGGCATCGGCAGCAGTTAGTGCATTGATCGTCAACAGCCCCAGGCTAGGCGGGCAATCGATTAAGATGTAGTCGAAGGTGGTGCGCAGGGGTTCGAGGATGGCCGCCAGGAGTTGCTCCCGGGCCAGCACATTGTTCAACTCGGTATCGGCATTCGCCAAGAGGATGTCCCCCGGCAAGAGCCATTCCCCACTGGACAGCGGATAGATGGCCGTGCGACGGAATGGTTCATCGGTGCCGCTGGCCGCGACCAGTAGCACATCGTAGAGCGTCGCGTCGGTCGGCTCACATTTACAAATGGCCGTCAGGCTAGCCTGGTGATCGGCATCCACCAGCAGTACCCGATAGCCAAGCGCCGCCAGCTCCGCCCCCACATTGCGGGCGGTGGTCGTCTTGGCGATGCCGCCCTTTTGGCCCGCGATTGCCAGTATTTGTGCGGTCACGGTGTTCCCTCTAAGAATGGTAGATTTGCGGCGTGCTTGCGCGGTAGATAGATCGTTGCGCCTGCATAAAGATAGGTTGCAAATTGTTGGGCGTTCGTTCTGCGACCAGAAATGGGTAGGACGTAGGTGTTGCCGCCATTATTATAGGGCTTGATTGTTTCTATACCCACTGTATTCAATACTCGTTGCAAGCCTTCTAAGAATAGCGAACTACCAGAGGTAAAGCGTAAAACAACCTCGCGGTGGCGACGGGTTGCGGCACCCCTCCTCCGCCACATGATGGTGCCATCCCCATCGAAAAAGCCCCGGATATAAGCAGGCAGCAAATCAGGAGGTAAGTGGTGCGGAAAGGGCATGGTTAATGTTTTCTTGGGAACAATCCCCCAGTAAGCTAATGCGCTAACTAATGCCCGGCTGGTGAATCGTAAACGTGCGGCAATAGGCGGCTGTCCGATTAGTTTAATCGGGGCATTCGTTCCCAGAAATTGGCGAAAGGCTTCGACATGCGTGGTATCTTTTGCGGCGAGCTTTAATGTTACCGTGGTTGGTTCCCCATGTACCGTTTCTATCGCACCATCGGCGGCAAGAAAACCAATCCAGTAGGCATGGCCCTCGCTGTCTGGCTTGATGAATCCTGTCGCGTCTACGGGGGTGTACATGCGCGCGGGACTCGCCCCACAGCACCGCCGTGTGATATTGTGGCGGGCAAGGTAGTTGCGTACGGTCATCGGGTGCGCGCCGACTTCCTGCCCGATATCCTGCGATCCGCGCCCTTTCTCTACATACTCACGCTGTAAATATTCGGGGGTTAGGATATGATCAAAAAGCGCAAACGCCATACAGGACCTCATATTTCTGCCCGGCGATGGCGATGATCTGGGTGGTCGGGGTCATACCGCCTCCTCGGTGGGGTCCCGCATGAGTGCAGGCGATTGCGATAAATCGTAATAACATTGTACTCCGAAATATCGACCCTGTCAAGGGATTGCGGGTAATCGTAATCGTATGCTATAATGCGGGCATGGCGATCCGCTACATTGGCCGGGCCTTTCGCATCAAGCACGGCATCAACCAGAAGGAACTGGCCGCCGGGGCCGGGGTGCGCGCGGCGACCCTGGTTGATCTCGAACATGAGCGCCGCGCGCCCAACGTCGCCACGGTCGAGCGGATTGTGGGCTTCTTCCGCCAGCAGGGCATTGACTGTACACTGGCGGATTTCCTGGTCTACGAAGATCCGACACAAGAAACAAATGGAGCGCAGGGGCCGCATGAGTGACGAACCCAACGAGCAGACAGCTATTGTCCCGATCCGCGAGGCTCAGGTCGAGTTCTACGGCGACACCCTCAGTGCGGCGCTCGGGACCGATGAACAAATCTATGTCCCGTTGCGCCCCATCTGCGAGGCGCTCGGCTTGACCTGGCCAGGGCAGTGGGAGCGGATCAAGGGCGACCCGGTGCTGGGGGACGCGGTGCGTTCCGTAAGGGTCTAGGGGCAGGGGAGGCCTTCCCGTAAGGATAACCCTAACGGGACGCCCTGGCCTCGTAAGGATAAACCTAACAGGACAGGCTTAAACAGCAGACCGGGCGTGGGAGAGTAGCACGAAACAGTGCTGCCTGTATTGTGTAATCTTTTCGCGCAATTCCGGGCGGACCCGCGCCGGGGTGATACCGAATAGCCAACCGGGGATCAGGTCTAGCGGTAAGCACAGAAGTTCACAACGCCGCCCATCCGCCCCGCGCGTCAACACCCGGCGCACCTGTCCGGCTAATACCTCATCATGGGTTAGGCGTTCCCATTGGCTCTGCCAGGATAAACCGAGTCGGGTAGCAAGCGGACGCAAGGCCACGTATAGCGTACCGTCTGGCGTTTGACTCACCGGCCACGGCTCCCCAAAAAACTCTATAACTTGCTCTTGCTCTGCGGCTAAAGCGGTGTCCGCGTGCCACGCGCGCACCTGCCGGGTAGTGCCTGCCGATAATGCCGCCGCCGCGCCCGGCGCGGCGAGCTCTATAATACGGGCGCGCCACGCCGGTTGATCGGCTGTAATCGCATCCAAGTTGCGTGGCACCCATACCCCATCGTTCTTGCGCTCATTACAGGCATCGCAAGCCATGACCAAATTGTACAAAGCACATGGCCCGCCTAAAACGAACGGAATTACATGATCAATGTGATATTCACATGCCGCCTCGTCACCGCAATACTGGCATATCACGCCATCGCGCGCTGCTACTTGCAGCCGGATAAGATCGGTCATGCGCCCCACTTGTCGCCCCATAACATTACGTTCCTTTCATAACGAGGATCGGTCCAATAAACCAACCCTCCCCCATTATACTCGATAAATCTACTTAAACCAATAGGTCTATATATTGACTTAAGTAGACCGAATATGCTATAGTGGAGGCATGAAAACACCAATGCCTAAGCGGATCACGGTCCTGCTAGATGATGAGGTTTACGCCGCCTTGTTAGCACGTGGGGGCAGTGAGCGCAAGATCAGCCATGCGCTAAATCAACTTGTCAGGCAGGCGCTCGATCAGCCTGCCGTCGCTGTACAGCAAGAGGCACTAGAACGAGTCGCCCTTCTACAACGTGAGTTAGACCGACTAAAATCCGATTTGACCCATCAGCAAGAGCATTAGCACCAGTCCCACGGCTGGGCATAATTAGTCGTCGGCAAATAATAGGCAATCGGGGGGCATTTGTGGACAGCGACATAACAGCAGACAGCGAACAAACAAGAACCATTATTCCTGTCCGAGAGCAGGCGGTGGATTTTTATGGAGATCAGATACACGCGGCTCTCGCAACCGATGAAGAGATCTACGTGCCGATACGTCCCATTTGTGAAGCGCTGGGGCTAACCTGGCCGGGGCAGTGGGAGCGGATCAAGGGCGACCCGGTGCTGGGAGATGCTGTCCGGTCGGTGCAAGTCTCCCTTACGGAACGGGGGGTGCGGGCGGCGCTGTGCCTGCCCCTCAAGTTCATCCCCGGCTGGCTCTTCGGCATCCAGACCCGCCGGGTGAAACCTGAACTGCGCGATCGCATCTTGCGCTACCAACGCGAGTGCTACGACGTCCTCTGGAACGCCTTCAAAGGCGACATCCTGCCCGCCGCCCCGCCGGCCGAGGTGCTGGACCTCTCACCCATCGAGCAGGCCCTCGCGCTGGCCGAGGCGGTGGCAGCCTTAGCCCGCCAACAACTGGAGATGGAGGGACGCGTCGGCACGATGGCGGAGTATACCCGAACCTTCATCCAGAAGACGCGGGGCCAGCTCGCCGCCCACGCCGATCACCTAGCCGCCCATGAGGAGCGGATCGGGGCCCTGGAGCTGCACATCAGCGGCGGGGCGACGATCAGCGAGGCGCAGGCCGCCGAGATCGCGGGCGCGGTCAAAGCCGTGGCGATGCTCCTCACGGCGGCGGGCGACGCCAACGGCTTTGGCCGGGTCTGGGGCGAACTGTACCGGCGCTACCGCGTCACGTCCTACCACAACCTCCCCAGTACGCGGTACGCCGAGGCGCTCGGCTGGTTGCAGGGCTGGTATGGGGAGTTAGTCGCCGCCGACCACTGATGACGCGCGTGCGATCACGAAAGGTCCGCCGATGACCCTACCCCCACCCCCGGTGCCGGACGCGGCGGCAGAACCGCCTCCGCCCCTGACCTTCGCGGCCTGGGTCAAGCGCGAACGGGACGCCCGTAACTGGACGCAAAAAGAGCTGGCCGACCGCGCCCGGATCGCGGAAGTGACCGTGCGCAAGGCCGAGGGCGGACGGCAGCCCTCGACCGATCTGCTGCTGGGGCTACTGGGGACCTTTGGGATTCCGAGCGAGCAGTACGAAGCCTACTTAGGGTGGCTCTTCGGCCTGCGCCCCGCGCCCCCGGCGGCCGCCCCGCCCGCCGCCCCCGCGCTCCCGCCCGTGGCCGCGGCACCCCCCACCGACCCCGCCCCCCCGGCGGAACCCGCCGCCGCACCCCCCACCTCCCCGCCGCCCTCCCCGCCGGAGGAGCCGACCCCCGACCCGGCGGCGGATGCCGTCGGGTACATCGCGACCCACCTGCTCGGCTGGATCTTGCCGGCGCTGCAGGCGCAGCAAGCGACTGCCGCCGAGGTGCTCGAGCTGCGCCTCGTCCGGCTGCTGCTCACCGACCGCGCGCTGGCGCGCCAGGAAGAGGCCGAGTTGGAGACGTATCGGGAGCAGAAGCGGGCGGCCATGGGCGCCGTGCAGCGCTATACCCTGCTCCTCGTGGGCCTGGGGGTGTTGCTGGGGGTCTTTCCGACGGTGGCGATCGCGGGATTCGTGGTCATCCTGGGGGGCTACGGCACAATCTGGGGGATGGAGCCGTGGGTCGCCTGGAAACGCCTGGACGGCGTCCCCGACCGGACGATCTGGGCGAGTCTCCTGATCGTCGGTACCCTGACCGTGTTCACCATTGCCCTAGCGACCTGGGCGGCGCAACCGCTCTTTCCGCTCATGGCCCAGCTTGCGCCCCTGTTTTTCTCGCGCCAGGCCCCACCTTGAGTCCGATCTTATCAAACCGATACGGTTGGTATCGGTTGGTTAAGAGCAACCGATACCAACCGTATCGGTGGATCCTGACCGACCCAGATCGACCGATACCAACCGTATCACCCGACCGATACCAATGGTATCGGTTCAGGTCTAGTATTTCGGAATCGACCTGTGGTATGCTGCGAATAGCACGCGAAAAGAGGAAATGATCGGCCCAAGCACCGAATCAAGAATCTTTGATCGTGCGAGTACGGATGACCCTCTAGCGCAAATGTTTTCTTTGTGCTAGAGTCTGACTCACTGGTGCAGGCCGCCCCGGACGCCCCGCTGCGTGCCTACCCAGACAAAAGAAAAGCTCCCGCCGTAGCGGGAGCCAGAAACGTCGAAACCCGCGAACGACCGGCCAAGGCATCACGCGGGTTTCTCGAAAAATGGAGCCACCCCTTGTGGAGGGCGACGCTTTGTCTGCTGAGGACATCATAGCAGACAACGTGTCGGCTGTCAATAGGGAGGAGGGCTCCGCCTACCCAAAAGGAGCCGAGTCGATGCTGTCACCATCACCGCGCGCCTCTGGCTATACGCCGCCCGCGCAACCCGAATTCTTTGTCCAGGCCCCGCTTAGCGTCGTCCGCTGCCCGACGCTGTCCCCTGTCGCCAAAACCACCTACGATGTGCTGCTCAGTTACCGCGACCGCCACGGCCTGGCGTATCCCGGCCAGGCCCGGCTCGCCGCCGAGGTCGGCGTGTCGGAACCGACCCTGCGCCGCGCGCTAGCCCGCCTGGCGGCGGAGGGCCTGGTCGAGCCGACCCGGCGCGGCCAGGGGCACACCAACGCCTACCGCGTGCACCGCAGCGAATTACGTGCGGGGAGTAGTGAAGCCCGGCCAGAACGAAAAAAACGTGCGCTCCAGAACGAAAATTTTGTACGCTCTAGGACGAACAAAACGTTCGTGGAGTTAGATCAACCAGAGAGAGATCCACAAGAACAAGATCAACCACCCCCAGCCCCCTCCGGTCAAGGAGGGGAGGGTGGTGGTGGTATCTCGTTTGAACAAGTTCAACAGATCGAAGCGGACGCCGCCTTGATTGAGAAAGCGACTGGGATGAACACAGGGGAGGCAGCAGAGACGGCAGCGCTGGCCGCTGCCAGCGGGCACGGCCCGGGCTACGTGGCCGAGCTGGTGGCGCATATCGCAGCCAGCCCCAGCGTCCAGAACCCGGCGGGGTGCCTGCGCGCCCTGGTGCAGCACGGCAAGCGTCGCCCGGCGCGAGGAGCCGGTGGGGTACCGCCGCGGTCGCAGCGCGCGGCCCTGCACCCGGAGCACTACCGGCCTGGCGGGAAGTACGGGCACCTGTTCCAAGCAGCGAGTAGTGAGCAGCGAGCAGCGAGTAACGACGTGACACCCCAAACCGCCAACCGCCAACCGCCAATTCTACCAGCCCCATGGCCCAGTGCGTCGTTACCCCCGCCGCCTGCTGTGGTGGAGTCACCGTCTGCACCTCAGGCACCACCTGAGCCAGGCGCGCAGATCCTCGACCTGGTGCGTCAGCAATGCGCCCACTGGGATCACCTCCCGCCGGATCGGGACCTGCTGAATGCGACGCTGCTCGTCTGGCGGGGCAGCCGCCTGGACGAAGCGGCCTTCCTGGCGAAATTGCGCGTGGGGATGCTGCGCGCCAGCGTGCTCACGGTGCCCGACGGGGAATTGCGGACCGACCACTGGCTGCGGCTGGTGGCCGCCCAGACGCTCCCCCCGGTGGAGGCGCGCCGCTGATGGCCGCTGCGCCGAAGCCGGCCAAAGAGTGGCGCCCGCGCATCCCGGACAGTCGCGACGTGGCCGTCCTCGAAGCCTTGCACGCCGCCCGGGTGCTGACGGTGCCCCAGTTGCAGCGGCTCTACGGGTTGGAGAGCGCCAGTAGCCTGCATCCCCGGTTGCATGGGCTGCTGGGGCCGGAGGGCACCCCGCGTATCCTGGAGCGCGAGCGCGGGCCGGATGGCCGGTTCTACTACGCGGTAGGCCGCGGGGGCTACCGCTACCTGCCCACCGATCCCCCGCCAGTGCGCCATAAGTTGCTCGCGCATATGCGGCTCAGCCCGCAATGGCTCGACCATACCCTGGCCGTGGGGTGGCTGATGGTCACCTGGTTGACTGGCGGGGGCGACTGGCAACTGGACGGAAGCACGTTAGGCTGGTGGAGCGAACACCGGGCGATCCTGCCCTACCCCTTGCCCCGGCAGCGCGGGCCGGTGACGCATGGCCGGGTGGAGCCGGACGGGGTCGCGCTGCTCACGCTCCCCGACGGGACGCGCTGGACCGGGGCCATTGAGCACGATGCAGGCAGCGAAGATAGCGCCGACTGGGCGGCGAAGCTGGCGCGGTGGGCCGCCGTGATTCGCTGCGGGAGCTGGCAGGACCGTTTCGGGGACACCGCGCCGCACCTGCTGATTACCGTGCCGAGCGCCGCGCGCCGGGCGCAGATCGCCCCCTGGGTCGCCGCCGGACGTAAAGAGCATGGGCGGTTCTACGCCTGGATTGCGGTGCATGGGGAGGTGAGCGTCGGGGAGGGCGACCCGCTGGGAGCAGCGGTCGAGCGCGTCACCTCCCCGGCCTGGGTGCAGGTGACGGGGGTTCCAGCGAAGCCCCTGCAAGAGACGCCGATGGATCTCCCGGACATCATCGACGGGAGCGCGCCCTGGCGGCCCCAAGTGACCGCTGCCCCGCCGCAGGGACCCGGGCACCCCCTCCCGGTGGATCTCGACGCGCAGGTGCGCGCCCAGTTGCAGGCCCAGGTCGCGACGCACGCGGCCACGATCCGCAACCTCCAGGCCGAGCGGGACCGCTGGCGCGAGCGGGCGACCGAGCATCACGTGACGATCACCAACCTCGAACACCAGTGCCGCGCGCTGCAGAGCGCCTACACCCAACTGCTGGCCGACCAGCCTGCCGTGCGGCTGCAGCGTTACTGGGCCGTGCGGCATCCGCTGCTGCTGGCCGGGCGGGGCATCGCGTTCGCTGCCGGGTTGCTCCTGATCGGGGTGCTGGGGACTGTGCTCTGGTCGGTCGGCGTGCAGACGTGGGACATGGCGTTAAACTTCGACCCGGGCCTGTCCGCCCTCGCCGCCACGGGTCCCCCGGTGTTGACCTTGCTCGCCGCCCTATGGGGCACGCCCTGGTGTGGGGGGCCATTGCTCCTTGGTAGCCTCGTCGGCACGGTCGCCGCCTGGCGCTGGGCGCGCCGGTCGCCGCTACCGCCGCGCTAAAATGCGCCGTCGAACGCGTCTCGACGCGCCAATTCGACCTTAATTCGAGCCGCCAGGCACACCGACCGTTGGTACGGGCGACCGCCATATTCCCCTGCCCCCATCAAACGGCATTCTTTTTGGTGGATTCTCGGGGCACCCGCGTTCCCTAGCGCGGCGCGGCCCGATGTGCTACACTAGCGCTAACCACCCTTGCGTCATGCCCGCCGGTCGTGGTCGAGGCCGGGCCGCCCGGCTCCCTCTCCGGCGGCGGACAGGTCCCGCCGGCTACTCTAGCCCGCGTCTTACGGGAGGTATTCCATGGCCCGACCGAACCTCTATATTTTTGATGACCCCGCCGTTGATCAGCATCGGCTCCTCCTCCAGGCGCAGTTGTTCCGCGACTATGTGGTGCACCATGCTCCCGCCTTCGTGCCCACCCCGCCCCGGCGCATCCTCGATCTGGGCTGTGGGGTCGGGCATCTCAGCGTGGAGCTTCGGGCGCTCTACCCGGAGGCCGAACTGGTCGGGATCGACCGCAACGCGGAGTCCCTCACTACCGCGCGCCAGCAGCCGGGCCTGGATCACCAGGCCCGTTTCGTGGTCGGCGACATTCAAGACGCGTTGCCGCCCGGCCCCTTCGATCTGGCCTATGCGTCAGTGGTCTTGCTCCATGTCCGCGATCTCGCGCGGGTGGTGCACCTGGTGTACGATGCGCTCGCGCCGGGCGGCACCTTCTGGATCAAAGAGGCCCATCCCGATTCCGTGCAGCACGCGACCGAGCCCGACTATAAATTCATGGCCGAAACCTTTTACACGACCATGCAAAAGGCGGGCGGCCATCCCTATGTGGGAGCCGAAGTGCTGCCCCTGCTCACCGCCGCGGGCTTTACCGATGTCGCGGTGGCGGACGATGAAATCTACCCGATGGGCGGCGACACCATCGAGGGCGAGAGTTGCCTGGCCGATTTGATCGCCGCGACGCGCAATGCCGGCCCGATGCTCAGTCGGATGACCGGCATCCCCGCCGACGAGATCCTGCGCCGGGCCAATCGGCTGCTCGCCACGGCCCAGGCCCGCCCGGAGGCCATCGGGACCACGATGTTCCGCAACATCATCGCGCGCCGCCCGCCGCTCACGTAACCGGCCCCGACCGCGGATCGCTACTCAATGCCGACGGCGTAGGGCAGGGGAGTGCTTGACACCCCCTCTATACGATGCTAGAATAGCAGTGAAGCGCCACGGCCCGGATTGTTCGCGTGGCCAACCCCGACGAGCATCCCGGTTCGTCGGGGTTCTCGTTTGCGGGGTTGCCTTGCGCGGACCGCGTCGCTATGATCGGGAGGCCAGTCTCCACAAGGCGGCATGGGTCCGACCGCGTGGGGGAGCCATCCGCCGCTCCGGTTTTCTTTGGGGATCGCCAAGGATCACATAATGAGCATTATGTGATCCTTGGCGATTTTGTGCCTGCGGAACCTGTTAATTTCAGAATTATGTGGCACTGAATCTTGAGCGCTATTTGGCATTCTTCTGCCGCCGCCCCATCGCTGGAGCCGTTGCGGTCTTGACAGGCGTGCTACACTGAGCGCACCTG
>JBBSAN010000015.1:0-22643 GCA_038252265.1 Chloroflexia bacterium | reverse complement strand
GGAACCTCCTTGCGTAGGGAGCCACATGGGTACTTCTCACCTCTGGATAATCCGACGAAGCTGAGAAGGGGCGGGGGATAGGTAGGTATAGGCGACCGCCTACCAACGACGCGGCGCTTGCCGCATATTGAGGAAGAGGGCCGCCAGCGCACCGGGTACCCACCCGCACAGGGTAAGGAGCGAGACGATCAGGATCGTCCCGCACCCCCGGTCCAGCACCGCCAGCGGGGGTAAGATGATACACAGGATCGCACGTCCAAGACTCAAAGGGAACCTCCCAGGGAAAAGAGGAGCCATGCCCATCACACGGCGGGGAAGAGATTTCGCGCTACGCTACAATCTGGATAGAGGCCCGGTGGAGAGCATCAACAAGCAGGAAGCGGTGAGAGGGACAACCTGCCCGTGTGGACTGAGGCGCGCCCGGCGGGATTCGAACCCACGACCTACTGCTTAGAAGGCACAGGCAGCGATCCGAGTCGAGTCGTTACGAGTGCACGTAATGTTAAGGGCGGGCGTCGCGGGATTAGGGGTGATCGTAGGGTGATTTGTAGAGCCAGTGCGCTGCCGCGCTCGGAAGAATTGCAGGATCGTCCGAGCGCGGCAGTGAGTCGCAGTTGTTACGAGGGCTATTGGGTGACCGAAATTTGCCAGTCGCCCTCACTGTCCACCGTGATCACATAGGCCCCGGCGGTCGTAATGCGCACCGCTTTGGAGCCGCTGAAGTTCGGGTCGGTGGAATTAGCCAGCAGATCGACCAGCTTGCCCTGGCTGTCTAAGAGCTTGACTCCAAAGTAGCCGCTGCCGGTGTTACGCACTTGGAAAGTGGCGAGGCCTGCTTTCAGGGTAAAGAGACCCGTCACATCGTGGCCGTGGCCGGACCAGGGGGCCGGGGCGACGGCGCTGGTCGCTGACGGCTGATCGACGGTGATGGTCCAGCCGCCGGTCGCGTCCACCTGGAGCACGTAGTTGCCCGCAGTGGCCGCGCGGAGCGCGTGCGCCCCGGTGAAGTTCGCAGTAGTGGTGTTCGCCAGCAGGTCAACCAGCTTCCCATCGCTATCTAACAACTTGACCCCGAAGTAGCCGCTCGGCGGGCCAGTGAGATGGAAGACCGCAAGGCCTGCCTTCAGGGTGACGTTGGGGACCGCCTGCTGGCCCGTACCGGTGTAGGTCTGACCCCCGCTCGCCGGAGGTTGGGTCGGCGGCGCGGGAGCGGGCGTGGGGTTGCCCCCGGCGGGCGGAGCGACCGGGGCAGCGGCGGGGTTGCTGGCGTTGGGGTAGCGGCTGTCGATCTGGTATTTGCCGAGCTGGGCCAGCAGGACCTCGTAGGGGGTGCCCTTGTTTTCGGGATGGTTCTCAAAGATGGCCCGCTCGAAGTATTGCACGGTGTAGGTCTTGCCGTCCAGGGTAGACTTCTCCTGGAACTCCTCGGTGAGCGGGTAGCCCTGCTGGGCTAAGGCCCCATGCTCATTCCAGTATTTGAGGAACAGCCCCCGCACGGTATGCTGCGTTTCGGGGAAATAGCGCACGTCGGCCTGGGCGGCCAGCGGCCACCCGCCGGGGTTGGCAACGAACATGCCTAACAGGAAGGCCCCAACCAGGGCCAGCGGGGCAACAAAGCGGCGAATCATACAGTCTCACTCCTTCGTGGTGGGCCGTGCCCATCACACGGCGGGGAAGAGGTTTCGCGCTACGCTACAATCTGGATAGAGGCCCGGTGGAGAGCATCAACAAGCAGGAAGCGGTGAGAGGGACAACCTGCCCGTGTGGACTGAGGCACGCCCAGAGGGACTTGAACCCCCGACCTACTGCTTAGAAGGCAGTTGCTCTATCCACCTGAGCTATGGGCGCATAGGGGATGGCTCCCCCAGAAGGATTATAGCAAGCTAACCCGGCGAGTGTCAAGACTGTAAGAAAGTCCCGACAACGGGGGACCCTGGTCCTCTTGCTGTTGCCCAAACAGATATGGTAGGATCAAGCTGTCGTAACGGATAACGACCTGTATCGTTACCGGGTTCCATCTCTCTATATTGGGGAAAGGGTGTCTGTTCATGTCTTTCACGCCTACCGAAAAAGTGGGGGCCGTCTTGATGGCGGTGTTGCTGATCGCGTTGATCCTGACCCAGGGGCCAACCGGCCTGGGGGCGGCGGCGTTTGCCGTGGCCTTTATCACCGTTTCCCGGCTCAGCCGGGGCAACAATCCGCACTAACTTCGCCATGTGGCCTATCGAACGCCGGTTGGATCGCTTTCTGCGCCGTGGGCGGCTCGCCCCGGCGCTTGTTGTGCCCCCCGAAATCTGGTATGCTGGAGGCAGCCTGAGGAGGAGAGCAACGACCGATGCGTTATGATTTGCATGTCCACCTGCCGCCAGAGCAGGTGGTGGAAGAAGCGGCCAAGTTCTTTGGCCCCGATGGGTTGAAGATGACCCAGAGCGCCCGCCAGGGCCTCCAGATCAGCTTTTTCGGGCCGGGGCTGGCCTGGGTGACCTGCTGGCCGGCGGGCCGCGATGGGGCCGTGCGCGTGGACCTCGACAGCAGCGAGCGGGACAGCGACGTGCTCGCCTTCGCCGCCCACCTGCGCCGCCTGACCGGCGAGCACGGCAAACCCGCCGCGAGTGCTGAGGACTGAGTGCTGAGTGCTGAGGAGAAGATAAACGAAAAGAGAGGCGGTTCCCGATTGTGGGAACCGCCTCTCTTGTTGACCTGAGAAACGACCGCTACTTACTCAGCACTCAGCACCGGGTTTAGCGGATGAACAGCGGGGCCAGCACCAGGGTGATCGTGCTCAGCAGCTTGATCAACACGTGGAGCGACGGGCCGGCGGTGTCCTTGAAGGGGTCGCCCACCGTGTCGCCGACGACGGCGGCTTTGTGCTCATCGGTGCCTTTGCCCAGGATGGCTCCGGTGATGGGGTCCTTCAGGCTGCCCAATTCGATGTACTTCTTGGCATTATCCCACGCGCCACCGCTGTTGTTCAGCACGTTCGCCATCAGAATACCGGTCATCGTGCCGACCATCAGCAGCGCGCCCTCGGCTTGCCAGCCCAGTACCACGCCGACGATTACCGGAGTGGCAATCGCCAGCAGGCCGGGCGCGATCATCTCCCGCAAGGCCGCGTTCACGCTCACATCCACGCAGTTGGCGTAGTTCGGGCGGCTGGTCCCGGCCATGATGCCCGGATCCTCGCGGAACTGGCGGCGCACCTCTTCGATCATGATTTGCGCGGCGCGGCCCACGGCCCGGATCGCCAGCGACGAGAAGAGGAAGACCAGCATGGCCCCGACAAAGCCGCCGATGAACACTTCGACGTGCGAGAGGTTGATCGGCACCAGACCGCCGGGGGCCTCGATGTCCGGCTTGATCTGGCGCACTTTATCGAGGTAGGCCGAGAAGAGCAGGAAGGCGGCGAGGGCCGCCGAGCCGACCGCATAGCCCTTGGTCAGCGCCTTGGTCGTGTTGCCCACGGCGTCCAGACCGTCGGTGATGCGGCGGGTCTCTTCCGGCTGGTGGCTCATTTCGGCGATCCCACCGGCATTGTCGGTGATCGGGCCGAAGGTGTCCATTGCCAGGATATAGGCGCAGCTCATCAACATGCCCATCGTCGCCACGGCGGTGCCGAACACGCCCGACGCGATTTCCGGGTTGATTTTGAAGACGCCCGCCGTGATCTCGGCGGCGTTGCCCACACCCAGCGGGTTGCCTTGGGTGCCCAGGAAATAGCTCAGGCCGAGGGCGATGGAGATAACGATAGTCGGCAGGAAGGTCGTCTCAAAGCCGATCGCGACACCGGCGATGATCGTCGTCGCCGGGCCGGTACGGGTGGCTTCGGCGATCTCGCGCACGGGCCGGTACGACCCCGCCGTATAGTACTGCGTGATGTAGACGAAGGCGATACTGGTCGCAATCCCGACCAGCCCGGCCAGCCCGAACCAGATGCCGACATTCGGCAGCATCAGCAAGGCCACGCCCATCATGGCGATAGCCGACAGGATCGAGACCACATAGTAGCCCCGGTTCAGCGCGGACAGTGCGGCCTTATCGGTGACTTCTCCGCCAGAGCCGCCTACGCGGGCGCTGTACAGCCCGATGATGCCGGCAAAGATACCAAACCCGCGCACGACCAGCGGGAAGATGACCCAGGCGATGTTGGTGCGCCCGGTGGCTTCATACAAAATCACGCCCAGGATCATCGCGCCGATGTTCTCGGCAGCGGTGCTCTCGAACAGGTCGGCCCCACGACCGGCGCAGTCACCGACGTTGTCGCCAACCAGGTCGGCGATCACGGCGGGGTTGCGCGGGTCGTCTTCGGGGATGCCCGCTTCGACCTTGCCGACCAGGTCGGCCCCCACGTCAGCGGCCTTGGTGTAAATACCGCCGCCGAGCTGGGCGAACAGGGCCACGAACGAGGCCCCAAAGCCGAAGCCCACGATCAGGAACGGGGCGCGGCTGATATCGCCCGAGATGGCGCTGTAGACCGTGTAGATCAGCCACACGCCCAGCAGGCTCAGCGACACGACCAGGAAGCCCGACACGGCCCCGCCACGCAAGGCCACGGTGAGGGCCTCACCCAGGCTGCGCCGGGCGGCTGCCGCCGTACGCAGGTTGGCCTGCACGGCCACATACATGCCGATGAAGCCCGACAGGGCCGAGGCCGCCGCGCCCAACAAGAACGACACCGAGGTGAGGAGCCCCAGAGTGGTAGCATCCACCCCGGTGCCCTCGGTGCTCCGCGGGATGAGGGCGATCAGGATGCCGACCAGGACCGAGGTGACCAGGGCCAGGATGGCAATGGTCGTGTACTGGCGGCGCAGGAACGCCATCGCCCCCTCGAAAATCGTGCTGGCGATCTCCTGCATTTCTGGCGTCCCCCGGTCACGGCTCAGGACATCGCGCGCCAGGTAGAGGGCGAACACAATGCCCACTATGGCAGCGATGGGGATCACCAGCTCCATAATATTGTTAATACCCATGAACTCCTCCCTGTGAGTGGTAAAAATTAGCGTGAGTGGCTCCCCACGCCTACACCGGTGTAGCTGCTACCCAGGCCGGGAGACAATACCCGGCGTGCATCGGAAAGCCCGGCTGTTGATGCTGCCGCAGCCGGGCGAACCGTGCGCCAGTGTAGCACATTTACTGCCACTTGTAAAGAGACCCCCGCAGGTGGTTTTTGGGCCGTATAAAACTGGGCCGCACGGGTGCGGCCCAGTTTGACGCGGGGGACAGACCAGCGATGGCTACCCTCGCCGGTACGGCCTGCGGTAACCCTACGCCACCGTTTCGGTCTCGGAGCGGGGTGCCCGCCACCACCCGTGCTTCCAGTCGCGGTTTTCCCAGGCGACCAGGAGCAGGCTGGCATTGAAGATGGACGAGAAGGTGCCGGAAATGATCCCGATCAGCAGGGCCAGGACGAAGTTGCGGATGGTGACCCCACCGAAGGTGTAGAGCGCAAAGAGGGTGAAGACCACGGTCAATGAGGTGGTGATCGACCGGGCCAGGGTTTGGAGCAGGCTGTAGTTGACCACCTTCTCAAAGGTGTCGAAGCGGCGGCGCAACTGGTTCTCGCGGATCCGGTCGAAGACCACGATGGTATCGTGGACCGAGAAACCGATCACGGTCAGCATCGCCGTCACAAACAGCGCGTCCACCTCGACGTTGAACAGCTTGCCGAGGATGGCGAAGATGCCAACCACCACCAGTGCGTCATGCAGCAGGGCGATGATAGCCGCCAGGCCGTAGCGGAGCGCGCCGACCACCCGGCGGAAGGCGAACCAGAGGTAGAGCAGAATGCCCAACGAGGCCAGCCCCACCGCCAGCACAGCATTATTCGTCACCTCTTGCCCCACCACAGGGCCGACCGTTTCGAATTGGACTTCCTGGCCGGGGTCAAACACCCCCAGTTGGACCGCCGGAGCTACCGGGGGCGGAACGAGGGTGCCGCTGACCGTGGCGGTGGCGCTGACCGTGGCAGTGCTGCTGACCACGGGGGTCGCCACCGCGTCCGTGGTGAGGTTAATCGTGCTGGTCGTCACCTTCCCGGCGACAATCCCCTGGCGCACGAGTACATCGGCCAGCCGCGCCTTCTGGAGCGGGCTGATATTCGGCATCCGCATCTGGATCGTCGGCGTGACGAGATTGCCGGACCTCAGTTCGGCCTTCACCACGGCGGCACTCCGTAGATCGATGTTGGCGACATTCGTGCTGCGTAACGCCGTGATGACTTGATCGGTGTTCACTGCCGCGCCCGCCTTCGGGATCACTTCCCAAATCGTGCCCCCGGTGAAGTCAATACCGAGCTTCAACCCCCAGATCCCCAGCGCGAGGAGGCCCGGGATGATGACAAGCAGCGAGATGGCGAAAAACACATACCGCCGGCCCACAATATCAATTAGCATGTTCGCCTGTTACTCCTTCGTAGTGGTCAGTGGTCAGTGGTAGTGGTCGGTGGTCAGTACGAGGAGATTAATCACTGATCACTGACCACCGGCCACTGACTACTGTCAGCTCAGCGGTTGCGTGCCCGACTCGGTGGGGGGCGGGGCGGCTGGGGTCTTCAGTTCATCAATGCCGAACCACCAGCGGTTCTGGGCCAGCGAGGTATCCACGATCAGCCGCAGGAACGTGCGCGAGACGAGCACAGCGGTAAACATACTGATGATCACGCCCAGGAACAGCGTCAGGGCAAAGCCCTTGATGATGCTGGCCCCGAAGAACGAGCCAAACCAGTAGAGGATGGCGGTCGTGATGATCGTCGTGATGTTCGAGTCGCGGATCGACGGCCAGGCATGGTCAAACCCGGCTTCCACCGCCGTGCGGATCGTTTTGCCTGTGCGTAATTCTTCACGGATCCGGGCAAAGATCAGCACATTCGCATCGACCGCCATACCAATACTGAGGATGAAGCCGGCGATCCCGGCCAGAGTGAGCGTCACCGGAACCGAGCGGAAGAGCGAGAAGGTGATCAGCGAATAGATCAGCAGCGCGATGTCGGCCAGCAGGCCCGGCAGGCGATAGTAGGCCAGCATGAAGATCATGACCAGCACCAGGCCCACGCCGCCAGCAATGATGCTCTTCTGGATCGAATCGGCCCCCAGCGTGCCGCCGATGGTGCGCTGCGAAATCACGTCGAGCGGCACCGGCAACGCGCCATAGCGCAACTGGATGACCAGGTCGTTGGCTTCTTTGGAGGTCATGCCCTCGATCACCCCACTCCCGTTTTCAATGGCCGACTTGATACTGGGGCTGGAGATCACTTTCTTGTCGAGAATGATCGGCATGAACTCGTTGACGTGGGCGCGGGTGTAGGTCGCCAGGTCTTGCGCGCCGGTGCCCTTCAGGCCGAAGGCGACGAGCGGCGCGCCGGTGGTGCTGTCATACTGCACCTGCACCTTCGTGCCGTCAATCTGGCTGCCGCTGACCACCACGCCGTACACCTTGCCCCCGTAGGGGGTGGGGCTGACCGCCGCAGCGGTGCCGGTCGTGCCGGTGGTCGTGGTGGTGGCGCTCACGGTGGGGGTCGCCCCGACCGTGGTGGTGACCGTGCCGGTGACGGTGGCCCCCGGCGTTTGCGGTGCGATGAGTTCGGGGGTGGTCGTTCGGGCAGGGGTGGGGGTGGGGGCGCCGGTGAGGGCGGCGATCTGCTCAGGCCGCGGGCAGCCCCGCTCGGTGCAGACCAACTGGCCGATCGCGAGGGGCGATGTCCCACCGTCGAGCCACTCTAACTCGCCGGTCTCCCGGATCAGGCTGATCAGTTCGTCGGGGTTCGTCGCGCCCGGCAACTCCACCAGGATGCGATTCTCGCCTTGCAACTGCACCACCGGCTCGGACACGCCGGTGCCGTTCACGCGCTGCTCGATGATCGAGCGGGCGGCTTCGAGGTCGCCCTTCAGCCGGGGCACCACGTTGCCGTTGACATCGCGGACCTCGCGCCCTTCCAACACCACCTGCACGCCGCCCTGGAGGTCCAGGCCCAGGCGCACACTGTTATCGAGCTTCTGCCCGAAGACTTGGATGGGGCTGGGGAGCAGGTTCATCAATAACGTCGTGATGACGATCACACCGATAATCCCGAGCATCGCGCTTCGGTTACGGCGCATACCCAGTCCGATAACAACCGCCAGGATCAATTCTATGACCAGCGGGGCCATCAGCAATAGCTGCTGAGCGTTCAAGGCGTACTCCTCCTAGTCGCACCACGCCTCTGCCGGGCGGCACAATCCATAAGCGTCCAACACACAAAGGGGACAGGAGGAGGCTCCCCGACCAGGGAGATCGTCCTTTTGAGGATAGGCCATATAGGGCGAGAGGCAACAAGTTAGCGGCTGCCCGAAGAAGGCAGCCGATGAACGATTATAAGCCATCAGGCCCGATCTGTCAACTTGAATCTTGGGAGTTGGGGGTTGGGGGTTGGGGGTTGGTCGGTGACCGAGAGAAGAATAACCGGTTTAGACCGGGCAACGAGAAGGGGTTGGAGAGGTCTGTAACAGACCAACCCCCAACCCCTATCCTCTATCCCCTAAAGAGCCGACGCACGGTCGGCAGCCAGGGTCATCAGCCATGGCCGGTGGCAGGCACTGGCCCGCCTAACCCGGCGCTGTCCGACACCCACTTGTTGGTGATCGGGCTGAGGAAGTCCACCGCGATCCACAGCCCCTTGCCCGTGTCGTCCCAGTGGCGATGGACGCGGAACTGGTAGGTGGCCGTCTGGGGCGGGTCGGCCCCGCCGGGGCGGGCCACATTTGAGGTGCGGGTGACTTTCACCGTGGCGACCCCGCCGTGGCTGGTCTGCTGCGGGAACCAGGAGACGACTTCGGTCTGGATATCGCTGTAGGTAACGCGGGTCACTTTGCCCTGGTTGGCCTCGTCTTGCTGCTTTTGCAGCAGCGGGATGGTGTAATCCTGGTAGGCGAAGGCGGTGATCTCCAGCGTCTTTTCGATGTTGAACTGACCGCCGGGGACGAGGCTGCGCGCCGGGTAGAAATCGTTCTTGAAGAAGGCGTCGATCTCTTTGGCGATATCCGCCGTGGCCGGGGGCACATTGGCGGAGACCCAGCCATTAGTGGCCGGGTTGAAGAAGTCTACGGCGACCCACGAGACGGCCTGCGTGTCCCCATTGGGCTGCGGGCGGCGCTCCAGCTTGAAGCGCAGGTTGGCCGTGGCCGACGAGGGGGCGATGCCCTTGCGGGTGTCGGTGCGGGTGCGGGTGACCGCCACGGTGGCGGTGCCCGTCCCGTTCGCGCCGGGGGTCCACCCTTCGACGCTGGTGCTGATCGCGCTATAGAGGGTGGATTGGAGCAGCGCGGCGTCAAATGCGTCGGCATCCCTCTGCAACAGCGTGATGGTGTAGTCCCGGTAGGGTTCGTCGGTCAGGGCGCGGCTGCGCTCGACCAGATCGAAGCTGGACGCATCGGTGGTGAACGTGCGGGCGTCGTAGAACTCCTTGAAGAAGGCGGCGACTTCCACCGCGACATCGATCTGGCCCGCCACCGGGGTCACCGCCAGCAGCACCGGCTGGACCGGCACGGTCGGGGCCACGGCGGGGATCACAAAGGTGTCGCCCACGATGGTGCCCATGATCGTCGGCTGCACCGCCTCCACGGTGGCGGGCACCTGGGCCGACACGGTGTCGGTCGGCGCGGCGGGGGCCGCCGTGTCGGTCGGCGCGGGCGCGGTATCGGTCGGCGCAGCGGTCGGCGGGGGCGGCGCGGTGGTATCGGTCGGCGCGACCGGGGCGCTCGTCGCGAGCGGCGGCACTGCCGTCGGCACGGCGGTCGGTGTGGCCGGTGCCCCCGTATCACACGCCGCTAACAAGACCAACAAAACCAGCCCAAGCAAAAGGCGCAAACGGCTCATAAAACCTCCTCAGACTGCGGACAAGATCCAGAGAGCATATCTTCTACACAGCATAGCGGATACAGTCTAGCACAGGTTCCCACCGGATTCATCCGCACTAAGGCGGTGCCAACGCCGGGACAATTGTACTGATTATAACCCCCTTTTGCCGAGGGCGGTAGGGCCGGGTCAGGCCAGGCTATAGACGGTGCATTCCCCGGCGCTGAGGGTCAGGGTGATCATCCCGTCGTTGGTCTCGCTGTGCTCGCTCACCGCCACATGGTTGCGGAAGTGACGCAGCAGGCGATGGGTGCCCCGCCAGGTGTGATAGCCCAGGTTGAGCTGGCCCACGTAGGGGCGCAGCGGGTCGCCGTTGATCACCACCAGCAGCCCGCGCCCGGCCTGCCCATCCCAGTAGACCAGGCCCGACACGGTGGGGTGCAGGATTTCCAGCGCGTGACACACCGCCGGGCGCAGGATCGGCAGGTGTTCGGCCCGCAGTTCCGCCAGGCGCTCCAGCAAGGCATACTGGTCGTCGCGCTGGTTCCAGTGGATGCCGGTGATGTCAAAGAAGGCCAGCTTGCCGTAATAGGGATCGCCGGGGTCGAGGCTGTAACGCGAGCCGGGGGGGTGGTCCAACCCCAGGTTCATTGGTTGGCGCTCGTAGATCTCCTGGCCGTTATTGATGTAGTTGATACCGTTGACCAGGAAGGCGTTGAGCACAGCCAGCGCATCCGACCCCACCTTGCCGCCGGGGCGGGCCACGGCGCGGGGGCTGTCGGCTATCTCGGACGCCGCCAGCACCGGCAGCGCCAGGCGCGGCGCGAACCAGGTCACCAGCCCCCACAAATCGCCCTGCAAGCCCAGGTGCTCGACCTGCCAGGTATTGCCCAGGAAAGCATGATAGCCGCTGCGCGCGCTTTTCACATCGTTGCTCATCGCCAGTTCTTCGGCCAGGAAGGCGAACGCCGGGTCGAGGGCTGTCGCGGCGGTGATGATCCGGGCTTCCAATCCCTTCGGCAGCGCATGGCCCATATCGAGCCGCGCTCCGTCAATGCCGAACGTTTCCTGCCAGTGGGGGATCACCCCTTCGAGGAAGTCCCAGAGGGCGCGGTTGGGCTGTGCGCCGGGGAAGAGGCTCGACTTCGCCACGTCGAACAGGATGTAGGGCGGCTGGGCGGCGGCGTCGGCCAGCACCTTCTGCGCTTCTTTCGGGTGATCTTGATAGAGCCGCAAGAAGGTCACATCGCTCCAGGGCGGTTGCGGATCGTTCAGCCAGTCGCTAAAAGCGGGCGGCACGATGACCCCGAAGTCGTGGCCGATGCGGTCCATCAGGTCCGGGCTGTTGCCCCACTGCCGGACGAAATTGGCCCACTTTTCCGGGTCGGCTTCGTTGGGCGCGGGGCGGAAGAGGGCCAGGAGCGCCTGCACCGCCGGGCTGCCGTAGATCTCGGGCAGGAGGGCGGTGGTCGGCTGCTCGAACTTCAACCCGGCCACCGGCGGCGGGATATACTCGTCCGCTTTCGCCGCGTCAATCCAGTAGAACCAGTCGGGATGTTCCAGCAGGGCGTCGTTGTCGCGGGCGGCGGTGCGTGGGATGAAGTCGAGCATGACCCGCATCCCCAGGATGTGGCACGCTTCGACAAAGGCGGTGAACTCTTCCTCGGCGTTGCGGCCCTCCAACAGGGAATCGTGGTAGCTCGGCTCCACGGCAATGAAGTTCTTGACGCTGTAAGGGCTGCCCGCGTCGCCCTTCTTGAACATGTTGCTGTATTTGGTGATCGGCAGGAGATAGAGCGTGTCCACGCCGAAGCGTTGCAGGCGGGGCAGGTAGGCGATCAGCTTGAGGAAGGTGCCGGTTTCGGTGTATAGCCCCTGCCCTACCGCCGCCAATTCGCTGTCCCCGTTGTGGTCATAGGCGGTGGCCGAGCGGATGAACGCGCCATACACAGTGGCACGGCTCAGCCAACTGGCGTCCGCCTCGCCCCGCAGCCGAGCCAGGGGCTGGGTATAGTCCAGCCCCGGCGTGGCCTGGGCCACCACTCCGGCCAATGCCTGGGCATAGAAGGCGTAAGGGTCCACCTTGATGATCCCGCGCCGCTCGCTGCGCGGCCCGACATAGCCGCCGGGGACCGCGCTCAGCCAGCGCAGGGGCACCGCATAGGTGGCGGGCGCGGGGCCATGCCCGGCCAATTGAGCCTGCAACTCTGCTAACTTCACAGTCTAGCCCCCCTTTGGGATTGTGGATTGTGGATTGTGGATTTTTGATTGGGTGTACTGCCCGGTAGTAGCACCACACTTAACCGTGGTCCGATACGCGCGCAGGCACGGATTTGTGCTCTAAACCAGGCACGACCACGGTTAAGTGTGGTGCTACCTGCCCGGTGGTATCGGGGCCTATTGTACACGAATCGCGGGGTGGGCGCTAGCGGGTGACGAGCGACGAGCAATAAGCGATGAGGAGCGCGTGATGTGTCTACCTCGTACCTCGTACCTCATACCTTATACCTTATACCTCGTCCCTCAGTCTACGCCGACAACGCCGAAGGGTAGCTCGTCCTCCGGCATCTCCTCGGCAAGGGGCAGGGGGGGGCCGGGTTGCCGCGTGCCACCGGCACCCGTGGACAGGCCCACGGTGGCGGCGAGAATGGCCTGGTCGGCACCCCAGAGGAATTTGTCCTCGCCCATGGCCGCAACCAGACCGGCGCGCTCGAACAGGCGGCGCACCGGCGGCTGCAAGCCGGTCAGGTAGAGCAGGCCGCCCGCTTTGACCTGGCCTTGCCAGACATGCTCCAGGGCATGGAGGCCCGACACGTCAAGCATCGGCACCCCGCGCATCGAGAGGATCAGCGCCGGGCAGAACCCCACGTTCGCCAACTGCTCGGCCAGTTGGCTCGTCGCCCCGAAAAAGAGCGGGCCACTCACATAGACGACCTTGATCCCTTCATACTCGGCGGGGATGACGTGCCCGGCCTCGCGCAGGTGGTCCCAGTTCACAGCGGTCGGCACCACGGTGAGCCGCGACACCTGGCTGATGAACAGCAGCAAGCTCAGGATGACCCCGACGATGATCGCCTGGGTCAGATCCAGTGCCACCGTCGCCACCATCGTGGCGAACATGATGGTGGTCGGGCTTTTCAGTTGTTGGCGGATGTAGAAACGAATCAGGTGCCACTCGTTCATGCGCCAGGCGGTGACCATCAGCACCCCGGCCAGCGCGGCCAGGGGGATATGTCCGATCACCACGCCGAGAAAGAGGGCACTACCGAGCAGGGCCAGCGAGTGGATAAAGCTGACCAGGCGGGTCACGCCCCCCGCTTTCACTGCCACGCTGATGCGGGCGATGGCTGCTGTGGCCGGAACCCCCCCGGCGAATGGCAGGATGATGTTGCCGATCCCCTGCGCGATCAATTCCTGGTTGGCGTTGAGCTTGATCCCGGTCATCCGCCCGGCCACCGTTCCGGCCAGCAGGCTCTCGATGGCCCCCAGCGCGGCGATAGCGGTGGCCGGGCCAAGCAGATCGCCGATCGCGCGCAGGCCGTTCAGGTCGGGGTGGAAGCGATCGTCAAGGATGATCGTGCTGGGGACGGTGCCGATGGTGGCGACCCCCCACCCCAGCCCCCAGGCCACCGCCGTCGCCAGGATGATGCCGACCAGGGCCGCCGGGATATGGGCCGCCTGCGGCAGCCGGGGCAGCAGCAGCATGGTGGCGACTACAATCAGCCCGCACAGGAGTGCCTGGAGATTGGGGGCAGGCAGCGGGCGGGTCACGTAGCCCGCCACTTTGAGCGCAGCGGTTTCGGCCCCCGGCGTTTTGATGCCGAACAGGTTATCGATCTGGCCGATGAAGATGATCAGGGCGATGCCGCTGGTGAAGCCGGTGATCACCGGGGCAGGGATGAAGTTGATGATCCCGCCGAGCTTGAACAGGCCCAGCGCCAGCATCATCACGCCGGCCAGCACCCCGGCCAGCCACAGCCCCGGCAGGCCGTGCTTCTGCACGATCACCACCAGCACGGCGGACATGGCCCCGGTCGGCCCGCTGATCTGGTAGGGCGCACCGCTGAGCGCACCGATGACAAAGCCGCTGATGATCGCCGTCACCAACCCTGCCGCCGCCGTGGCCTGGCTCGCCACACCGAAAGCCAGCGCCAGCGGTAGCGCCACCGCCGCCACCGTCAGCCCGGCCAGCAAGTCGCGGCGGAAATGGGCCATCGAATAGTGGCCGAATTCCTGCTGCCACATCTGAACAATCGCCGGAGTTTTCATCGGTCCTCACTCGTCCTTTTCAAAGCTGGTCGTTCCATCATAACGAATATATCATAGCAGATCGGTAGCGTCAAGCGGCTTTAATCGTTCACCACGGAGACACGAAAGGCACAGCGATCTTCGTGCGCTCTGTGCCCTTCGTGGTAACCCCTCGCTCCCTGGCACACAGCTTGCACGGGCGAACGGCGGAGGACACAGCATTGGCAACAGTACATCTGGCGCGGGGGCGCGGGGCCAGGATCGCGGCGGGGCATCCGTGGGTCTACAAGACCGAAGTGGAACACATCGCAGGCACGGCGAATCCAGGCGACATCGTGTCGGTGGTGGACAGCCAGCGGCGGTTGCTGGGGCGGGGCTACATCAACCCGCGCTCGCAGATCCTGGTGCGGCTGCTGACCCACCGGGACGAGGCGGTGGACGCCGAATTGATCCGTCGCCGGGTGCGGGAAGCGTGGGCCTACCGGCAGCGGCTATACGGCGATCCGGCCATCTGCCGGGTGATCTTTGGCGAGGCCGATTTCCTGCCCGGCCTGATCGTAGACAAGTTCAACGAGACGCTGGTGGTGCAGAGCCTGACGCTGGGCATCGAACGCTGGCAGCCGGTGATCGTGGACGCGCTGATCGAGGGGTTACAGCCAGCGGGGATCTACGAGCGCAACGACGTGCCGGTGCGCGAACTGGAAGGACTGGAGCAGCGGAGCGGCCTCCTCTGGGGCACCGTCGAGTCGCCGTTCTGGATCGCCGAGAACGGGCTAGCGGTGCAGGTGGACATAGTCGGGGGGCAAAAGACCGGCTATTTCCTCGACCAGCGCGAGAACCGGGCGGCGATCCGCCCCTATGCGCGGGGAGCGCGGGTGCTCGACTGCTTCTCCAACGTCGGCGGGTTCGCGCTCAATGCCGTGGCGGGCGGTGCGGCGAGGGTGCTGGCGGTGGATTCGTCCGCCGAGGCGCTGGCGGCGGTCATGACGAACGCCGAAAAGAACGGGATGGCCGGGGCGATCACCACCGAGGGCGGCAACGCGTTCGACGTGCTGCGCCGCCTGGATGCCGAACACGCCCAGTTCGACCTGATCATCCTCGACCCGCCCGCCTTTGCCAAGAGCCGCAGCGCGCTGCCCGGCGCGACGCGGGGCTACAAGGAGATCAATCTGCGCGCCCTCCATATGATCCCGCCGGGCGGCTTCCTGGTCACCTGTTCCTGCTCCTACCACATGACCCCCGACCTGTTCCGCGCCACGGTGGCCGAGGCCGCCACCGACGCCCACCGCCGCCTCCATCTGGTCGAGGAGCGCGGGGCGGCCCGTGATCATCCGGTGCTGGTCGGGTATGACGAGAGTCATTATCTGAAGTGCCTGATCTACGAGGTGCGCTAGATGACGACGCCGGAGCCGGTTATCGAAGTCGCCGCCGCGATCATCACCGAGGCAGACCAGATCCTGATCGTCCAGCGCCCCGACACGGCCCAGATGGGCGGGCTGTGGGAGTTCCCCGGCGGCAAGATCGAGCCTGGCGAGACACCCGAAGTGGCGTTGATGCGCGAAATTTCCGAGGAACTGGGGGTCGCGGTCAGCGTCGGCACGCTCTACCACGTCACCGATCATGCTTACCCCTCTGGCCCCCATGTGCGCCTCTCCTTTTATGACTGCCAGATTGTAACCGGCACGCCGCAATTGCTGTGGGGGCAGGCGTTCCGCTGGGTGGCCCCTACCGCGCTCTCCACCTTCCCCACCCCCGCCGCCGACCGGGAAGTGGTAGACCGCCTGAGCACCGAACGAGGCCAGGGGTCTCCGAAATAAAGCACAGAAGCGGCCCGGTACACCCCGCCGCGCTGGTGAGCGGCGGCGTATTTCCCCAATGTTTTACAATACTGTAACAGTTACAGGCGGATGTAAACTTGACATGCCGTCGCTGCGCTTCTATAATTCGGTATTCCAATAATCAGGAATCAGGAGCAGGTAGGGCATATTGGGTCAAGGTTTGCCCACCCAATCGAGCAGCAGCAAGGATCGCCTGAGTAACAGCAGTATGCGGATTTGTTTTCTCACACCACGCTTTCCCTATCCCCCCCTGAAGGGCGACACCCTGCGCGTCTATCATCAGATCCGCGCGCTCAGCGCCGGGCATCAGATCACGCTGCTCAGCCTGGCCGAGGCCCCGGTGAGTGAGGCCGACTACCGCGAAGTAGCGGCGCTGTGCGAGCGCGTCGAGGTAGTGCCCCTGCCGAAATGGCGAGCGGCGCTGAACCTGGGCGCGGGCATCCTTTCGGCGCAACCGTTGCAGGTGCATTATTACCGGGCGGCAGCCGCCGCCGACCAGTTGCGGGCGTTGCTGGCGGGCGGGTCGTATGACGTGGTCCATGCGACCCTGATTCGGATGCTGCCCTACGTGTGGAACATCCGCCGCCCGCCCGTAGTCGTGGACCTGATCGACTCGTTGGGCCTGAACCTGGCCGACCGGCGCACGCAGGTGAGCGGCCCCAAGCGGCTGGCCTATGAGGTGGAGTATCGCCGGGTGCTAGCCTATGAGCGCGCCGTGGCCGCGCACTTTCCGGCGCTGGTCCTTTCGTCGCCTGCCGACAAAGAGGCGCTGGGGGGCGGCGATCACATCACCGTCATCCCCAACGGCGTCGATATCGAGCGCTTCCCGTTCCACGGCCCCGACGGGCGCGAACCGGCGACGCTGGTCTTCACCGGCAACATGGGCTACCACCCCAACGAGGAGGCCGTGATCTGGTTCGCCGCCGAGGTCTGGCCGCTGTTGCGGACCCAACGCCCCGGCATCCGCTTCCAGGTGGTGGGGACCAACCCGACCGAACGGGTCCGCGCCCTGGCCGGTGACGGGATCGAAGTGCTGGGCCGGGTGCCCGATGTGACCACCTATTTGCACGCGGCAACGATGGCCGTCTGCCCGATGCGCTCGGGGTCGGGCATCCAGAACAAGGTGCTGGAGGCGATGGCCTGCGGCGCGCCCGTCGTCGCAACCGCCATCGCCAACCGGGGGGTCCTGGGAGTACCGGAACGCGACCTGCTGGTGGCCGACACCGCCGAGACGGTGGCTTCTGCCGTGCTCCGCCTGCTGGATGAGCACGATACTGCGGCCCGGTTGGCGCAGGCCGGGCGAACCTTTGTCGAAGAAACCTTCCGCTGGGAGCAGCACGCGGCCCGGTTGGCGGCGATCTATGCGGCCCAGCAGCAGACCAGCAAGGAGGATCGCTATGTCAGCGCATGATGAGAGCGCCGCGCTACGCGAACTGGTCGAGCGTCTGCTGGGTGAGGGCCGGGGCGGGCCACCGGGTGAGGGCCATACGGTCCAATTGCTGGTCGGGATGCTTCCGCCGGACCTGCCCATCGCGTTGCCCTTGCCACCAGGCAGCCGGATCATCGGAACTGCCGCGCATCAGATCGAGGATCCATTTGGCGGCATGATGCCGAGAGGCGGGCGTACGCGCCGTACCTGGGAGATCGCCTTTGATGCGCCGCTACCTGCCGCCGAGGTGGGCACGTTCTACGAGCAGGCGTTGATCGGGCAGGGTTGGACGATGCCCCGCGAAGGGCCGCAGATGGGTATCGAAGGTGGGTTCAGCGCCGATTTTGAGGCGCTGCGCCGTGCCCACCCGCCGCCTGAAATGGCGGCGCAGATGGCGGCATTCGAGCGCGTCCGCCCCGAACACCGGACGTTCTGCCCCCCGGCAGGCACCGGGGGGTCACTACGGCTGACCCTCACGCCCCGCCGCGACGGATCGGCACAGGTGCTCGGGCATCTGGACGACCACCCGTTCGGCCCGTGCGGGATGCAGGAGATGTTGGAAGCCACGGTCGCAGCCCGGTTGCCACGCCTGATCCCGCCGCCAGAGGTGGCCTTGATGCCGGGTGGGGGCGGCGGGAGCGAGAGCCGTTGGACCTCGGAAGCATCGGCCACCACCGATCAGCCGGTGGGGACGCTGGAAGCCCATTTTGCCGCGCAACTGGCAGCGGCGGGCTGGGTGCGCCGCGCCGGAGAGGCTGCCGAACTGCTGGCCTGGAGTGCCTGGACGGTGCCGGGGGAGCCAGCCGCCGAGGGATTTCTCTCCGTCCGCCAGGCAGCGGGACAGGATCAGCGCGAATGTGTCGTGCTAATCGAGAGCGAAGACAGCGCGTTCGGCACGCATGGTGGAGGGAGCTTTGTCGTTGGTAAGTCATTTGCCCACCGGCTCAACCAGTCCACAGCCGTGCCGCCCCCGACCGAAGGCGGATTATAGGAGATGACGACGATCAACAAGCCGACGACCGGGCGACGCCTGAACGTGATGCAGATGACCGACGTGACCGGGCGGGGCGGGGCCGAGAAGGCGCTGGTGGACCTGGCGCTGCACCTGGACCGCCGCCGGTTTAACGTCAGCGTCTGTGCCACGCGCAGCGCGGGCAATTACCAGCACCTGCTCGACGCGGCGGGGGTACCCAGCCTGATCCTGGAGCGGAACAGCCGCTGGGACGCGGCGAAGCTGGGTGGGCTGGTTCGGGTGTTGCGGCAGAAGCGCATCCATGTGCTGCATACGCACCTGTTCGGCTCGAACACCTGGGGCCGCCTGCTGGGCAAGCTGGCCGGGGTGCCGGTCATCATCGCCCACGAGCACTGGTCGTCCAAAGCCGAGCGCGAGGTGTGGGTCGATCGCCTGCTTTATCACCTGAGCGACCGGATCATTGTGCCGTCGCAAGCGAGCAAAACGCTGGTGATGGAAATGGAGCATATTCCAGAGCGCTATTTGAGCGTTGTATATAACGGCGTGAACATGGCCCAGTTCGCCCCCCAGGACGATGCCGCCGTGCGAGAGGAGTTGGGTCTCGCTCCCGATGCGATGGTTATTGGCTCGGTGGGCCGCCTGAGCACCGACAAGGGCGGGCAGGATGGCCTGATCCGCGCCGTGGCGGCGGTCCACCAGACCCATCCCCAGGTGCGGCTGGTGTTTGTGGGCGACGGCCCGTTGCGCGTTGGCCTGGAGGCGCTGGTGTTCGAGCTAGGAATGAGCGAGATCGTGCGCTTCACCGGACAGCGGGCCGATGTATCCCGCCTGCTAGGGGCGTTCGATATTTTTGTGCTGCCGTCGTTGCGCGAGGCGCTACCGATAGCCGTGATCGAAGCGATGGCGATGCGTCTGCCCGTGGTCGCCGCCCGCATCGGCGGCATTCCCGAAGTGGTCGAGGACAGCGTCACCGGTCGGCTTGTTCCGCCTGGCGACGAAGCCGCGCTGGTCGCCGTGCTGGCGCAGTTGGTGGCCGATCCGGCCCTGGTAGCCCGGCTGGGCACGGCAGGACAGGCGCATGTCCAGAGCCGCTTTACTGTTGAACAGATGGTGGGGCGGGTCGGTCAGCTCTATGAAGAGCTGGCCCGGCGCAAAATCCGCCGCTCCCGGCGATAACGAACGGTCAGTTGCCGATTTTGATGATAAGGATGTTATCTTATGGAACTTCGTACCTATCTAACAAGCATTCTGCGCTACTGGTGGCTGGTGCTGCTGCTACTGGTGGCCGGGGGAGCCACCTCGGCGGTGCTGGACCGGGTGAAGCAGCCGGTGTACAGCAGCGAAGCGCGGGTGGCCGTGCGCCCCTCGCCCACCCTGTCCGATACCCGGACGATCATTGACCTGGTGGGGCAAATGGGGGCGCGCTATATCGCGGGCACCTTCGCCCAGACGTTCACCTCGGCCCAGGTGCGCGATGTGGCCCAGAAGGCCGTGGGCATCTCAGCAGATCAGGCCGCCGATTATCCCCTCCAGGCCAACGTGCTGCCCGATACCTCCGTGATCTCGGTGGAAGGCACCGGCCCCGACCCCACGATCCTGGTCAACTATATCAACGCGACCCTGGAAGCCACCGTCCACGATACCGGCGATCTGTTCCGGGTGATGGACCTGGTCCCCCTGGAACAGGCCCGCATCCCCCACAGCCCGGACTCGCCCCAACCCTCCCGCGACATTCCGGCGGGGGCGGGCCTGGGGCTGGGCCTGGGCATCGTGCTCGCCCTGATCATCGACTACATCCGCGGGCAGCGCCCCAACGCGCTGCCTCCGCGAACCGTTCCCCCGGCGATTGAGATGGACGTGCCGGTGGGAACAAGGCGAGGCTAACCTATGGCGCTGCTCGCGGAAGGACAACCCCTGGCCCACGGCGTGCCCAGCCCGGCCCTCAAGCGCGTGTTTATCGTGCTGGCCCTGATCACGGCGGGGGTGCTGGGCGTGGCCGCCGGAACGGGCGTCTCGCAATCATATTTGCTTGCCGGGCTGGTGGCCCCTTTCGTCCTCTTGCTGACCCTGATCCGGCCCCAGTGGGCGGTCGCGATCTATATCGTGCTGGTCTACTCGGATCTGCTCAGCCTGCTGACCACCTACCAGGGTCTGCCCTCGGTGGCGCGGTTCGCCGGGGTCGTCGTCCTCAGCGCCGTCATCGGCTACCGAGTGCTGATCTTGCGCCGCCCGCTGGCCGCCGACGAAATGACCTGGTGGATGCTGGCCTATGGCGGGATGGTGGCGCTGGGGCTGGTCTATGCCCGCGATCCCGACCGGGTGATGGCGAACCTGATCGAGTTCGTCCGCAACTTCATCACTTATATCGCGGTGATCAACATGATCACCACCCGGCGGCGCTTTCGTGTCGCGCTCTGGCTGCTGCTGGCGATGGGCGTGTTCCTGGCCGGGTTAACCATTTATCAATCGGTGACCCAGGACTTCAGCAACAACTTCAGCGGCCTGGCCCAGTACCGGGTCAGCGAAATCAGCAGCGGCAACGACGCGCCCCGACCCAGCGGCCAGTTTGGCGATGCCAACTACTACGGCCAAAGCCTGGTCATCCTGGTGCCAATTGCCCTGTACCTGGCCTTCGAGGAGCGCCGTCTGGTGATGCGGTTGCTCGGAGGGGTCGCCGCGTTGATGCTGATCGCGGCCATCATCTATACCTACTCGCGCGGCGATGCGCTGGCCGTGATGGCGATGATCGGGGCTGCCATCGTTTACAAACGGCCCAATCCGGTCTTCCTGGTCCTGGGAGCCGTCGTGCTGCTCGGCAGCTTACCGTTGTTACCGTCCAGCTACCTGGACCGGCTCACCACGGTCCTGCAAACGGCGGAGGGCAACCAGCAAACGATCTATAACGAACAGTCGATTCGGGGCCGCGCCGGAGCCAGCCTGGCGGCCATCTCTATGTTCATTGACCACCCGCTCGTCGGCGTCGGGCGAGAAAACTACACCCTCTACCAATTGGAGTATCTAGCCGGAACCAGCCTGGCCTACCAAGCCAAAAGCATCCCTCCGCACGATCTCTATCTGGAGGTCGCCGCCGAACACGGCATTCTCGGCCTGATTGTCGTGGGCGGCCTGTTGCTGACCGCCTGGCGCGCGTTGATGGAGGCGCGCCGCCGGTTCTTTGCCAGTGGCGACCGGCTCCAGGGGGAACTGGCCGCCTGGATGGCAATCGGCCTCTTTGGCTACCTGGTCAGCAGCCTGTTCTTGCATGGGGCCTATCTCTATATGCTCTGGCTACAAGTCGCATTAATCATCGCGCTGCGTCAGTTGGCCCGTGCCACCACGCCCGCTCCCTCTCTGCCCGAAAGGAGCTAAACCCTATGTCGTCCTCGGTGATTATCTTGGCCTATCACCATATCGCTACCCCCGGTAACCCGGATCTGGCCCCCACGGTGATCGATGCCTATCCGCCTGATTTCGAGAAGCAAATGCGCCATGTCGCGGCGCATTACAATGTGATCTCGTCGTGGGACCTGGTGCGCGCGCTGCGCGAGGGTTATACCCTCCCGCCGCGGGCCTTGATCATTACCTTTGATGACGGCTATATGTGCTTCAAAGACACTGCCTTCCCGGTGCTGAAGCGCCTCAACCTGCCGGTTACGCTCTTTGTCCCCACCGACTATCCGAACAAGCCAGGCACGCTGTTCTGGTGGGATGCGGTCTACCGATCGCTGGTTCAGACCACCCGGCAGGAGATCGAGATGCCCGGGCTGGGGGTGCTGCCGCTGACCACCCCGGAGGAGCGCTACACGGCGTTCAACCAGCTCGTGCCGCACTTTGAAAACCTGCAAGAAAAGGAAGCCGCGCAAGCCCTTGAGGCCTTGATCACGTATTGCGGTGTGGGGCCGAACACGAACCGCTATATGCTCAACTGGGAAGAAATAGCCGACCTGGCCGCGCAGGGGGTGAGCGTCGGACCGCACACCCGGCACCATACTGTGCTGGCCCAGGCAACCCCGGAGCGGGTGCAGGTCGAAGTCGCGGGATCGTGGGCCGACCTCCAACAACAGCTCCCGCGCCCGCTGCCGATCTTCTGCTACCCCACGGGCCTCCCGCACGCGGTGAACCACACCGCCGCAGCGGCGGTGCGGCAGACCGGGCTGGCCGGGGCCTATACGATGGTCTCCGGCCTGAACGTCGTCGGGCGCACCGACCCGTATTACCTGTACCGTATTGGGATGGAAGCGGGCGAGTCGTTCCGCAAATTCACCCTGAAGCTGACCCCTGCCGCCCGCGCCTACCGCAGCTTGAAGCGACTGCTCAACCCCGCCTCCGC
>JBBSAN010000014.1:0-22808 GCA_038252265.1 Chloroflexia bacterium | reverse complement strand
TTTAGGTGGTCGCCCTTAGGTCTGGCCCGGTGCCGTCTCCAGGTCGATAGACACTTCTATGGTCCCCGCCCCCGCCCGGCGGTGGATCTGGAAGCCCACATTCCTGCTGGCACGGACCATGCCGTCGTTGTCATAGAGGATTTCTCCGGTAATGCGGCGCAGCTTCTCGTCACGACCGATCTGCACGAGCCGGCGTAGCAGCTCCGTGCCGATACCGCGCCGTTGGTACACGTCGGCGACCAGCACCGCAAACTCGGCCTCATGTGCGGTATGCGTTTTGCTGAGGCGACCCACGCCCACGATCTGGCCCGCCCCCGTCGCCGGATCGGTGTGCTCGGCCACCAGGGCGATCTCCCGATCGTAGTCGTTGAAGCAGATGCGGGTCAGCCGCTCGTGCCGAATCCGATCCGGCAGGTGTAGATGCTCGAAATAGCGCCGATATACGGTCTGCTGCGACAACGTCTCGTGGAACTTCACGAGCAGCGGCTCGTCCTCGGGGCGGATCGGGCGGAGGACCAGCGGTGTGCCGTCCTGGGCGGTCCACGACTGCACGTACTGGAGCGGGTAAGGGCGGATGGCGAGCGGGGGGCCGTCTGCTTCGCGCACGCCCGGCTCGTATAACACCACCCGCGCATCCAGCGCGATCAAGCGGTCGGGCGAGGCCAGCAGCGGGTTGATATCCAGTTCTTTGATTAGCCGCTGCTCAACCACCAACTGGCTAAAGCGCACCAGCAGGTGCTGCAAGCCGACAATGTCAACCGGCCTGCGCCCCCGCACCCCTTGTAGCGCCGTGAATATCTTGGTCCGCTCCATCATCCGCAGCGCCAGCGTCGAATTGAGCGGAGGGAGTGCCAGCGCCCGATCTTTGAAGACCTCCACCAGTTGACCCCCCATGCCAAACAGCAGCACCGGCCCGAATTGCGGGTCAATACTCGACCCGATAATGAGTTCGTACCCTGTCCACTGGATCATCGGCTGCACCGTCACGCCCGCGAAATGCCCCGCGCCGGCCCGCGCGTCTACCGACTCCGCGATGGCCCGGTAGGCGGCCCGCACCGCCGTCTCGTCGGTGAGGTTTAACTGCACGCCGCCCACGTCGGTCTTGTGCGTGATCGTGCGTGAGTAGAGTTTGAGCACCACCGGATAACCAATCGCGGCAGCGCATTCCACCGCCGCATCTTCCCCTCCGGCGACGCGGGTCTCGACCACCGGTATCCCATAGGCACCCAGCAACTGCTTCGACTCGACCTCGGTGAGGAGGGTGCGTCCCTCCAGCCGGGCCGTGGCGATGATCTGCCGGGCCTGCTCGCGGTTCACCGCGCTGCCCGCAGCCTCGGGCAGCACGGGAGTCTCATAGAGGGTGCGTAAGTTGTCGTTGTAGCGCCACATGTAGTTGAACATTCGCGCTGCGGTATCCGGGTACGGGAAGTTCGGGATGTTAGCGTTGCGGAGGATCGCTTCCCCCGGCGCGGTCTCGTCCCCCCCCATCCAGCTCGCCAGGACGGGTTTGCCGGGTATGTTGGCGTAGGGACGCAACTGCTCCGCCGTCTCCGCCGGGTCGGTCATCGCCTGCGGCGTCAATATCACGAGCAGGCCATCGCTGTTCGGGTCCTGGGCCGCGATAGCCAGCGCCGCAGCATAGCGTTGCGGCGAGGCATCGCCCAGGATGTCCACCGGGTTGTTATGGCTCCAGGCAGCGGGCAGTAAGCCGTCCAGGGCCGCCAGCGTCCCGGTGGAAAGCTGCGCCAGCTCCCCGGTGCCGGTGATGAGCGCATCGGTTGCCAGCACGCCCGGCCCGCCGGCGTTGGTCACGATGGTGAGGCGCGGCCCGTTGGGTAACGGCTGCTTCCCCAGCACCTCGGCCATGTAGAATAGCTCGGCGATTGTTTCGACGCGCAGCACGCCCACGCGGCTGAAGGCTGCCGCCAGCACCTCGTCCGAGCCGGTGAGGGATCCCGTGTGCGAAGCCGCCGCCCGGGCGGCCTGCTCGGTCCGCCCCGGCTTAATCACAATGATCGGCTTGGTGAGGGCCACCTCTCGCGCCGCCGAGAGGAAGGCGCGCGCGTCCCCAATGGTCTCCATGTAAATGACGATGGCGCGGGTGTGCGCGTCGTCGCCCAGGTAGTAGATCAGGTCTCCCCAGCCCACATCCAACATCGAGCCGAGCGAGGCGAACGCCGAGAAGCCCACGTTCTCACGCCTGCTCCAGTCGAGGACGGCAGTGAGCAATGCCCCACTCTGGCTGATGAAACCGACCGAGCCGGGCCGGGCGATGCCGCTCGCAAAGGTGGCGTTCAGGCCGGAGGGCGGGCGCATCACCCCCAGGCAGTTCGGCCCGACCAGCCGGATGTTGCCCCGGCGTGCCTGTTCGAGCACCTGCCGCTCCAGCTCCACCCCTGCCGGGCCGGTCTCCTTGAACCCCGCCGAGATCACGATGGCCCCTTTGACTCCCTTGGCGACGCACTCCGCCATGATGCCCGGTACGGTCGAAGCAGGCGTGACGATCACGGCCAGGTCCACCGCACCGGGAATAGCGGCCAACTGGGGATACGCCTTCACGCCCAGGACACTGGGCCGCTTGGGGTTGACCGGGTAGACGGTCCCCCCGAACGGGCTGCTGATGAGGTTCCACAGGATCGTGCGCCCCACCGAGCCGGGCTTCTCGGATGCGCCAATCACGGCGACGGACTGGGGATCGAAGATAGCGTTCAGCGGGTGTCGCTCATACTTCAGGATATCGTAGGCGAGTGCCCCCGGAGTGTTTGTTTGCGCGGGGATTGGGGATGCCCTCATCTTCTTACACGGCCCGCGGCTAGTCTGCCGGTAGGGACCGCCTCCTCCTTATGCATTATAGTGCATCTTGTACTTCCTGTCCTGCCGCGCGGCACCCCCTGCGGTGCTTCAGCCGCAGGGGGGCCGCCGCCTGATCAGAAGGCGGGACGCAATTGGTTGACCACGGCCCGCACCCCGGGCACGCCGGTCGCCACGCTGGCCGCAGCGGCGCGCGTCGGCTCGTCGCGCGCCCTGCCGATCAGCGTCACCCGCCCGAAATCAACCCGCACGCGCGGCTGAACGGCGCGGGTGCGCGGGTCCCGGCCCAGCGCCTCCGCCACGGCCACTTGCAGGTCGTCATCCGCTACCAGCCGGTTGCACACCTGGCGCACGCCCGGGACGCCCCGGGCGATCTGCGCGGCCATGCTGCCAAACCCATGCGCCGGCACGTGACCCTCCAGGGTGACGATCCCCTGCTCCACCCGCACATGGATCGCCCACTCCCGCAGCGGATGGGAAAATGGGGGCGCAAACGAAATGATGCCCCGCAGCACGCGGCGGAAGCGCGGGTGGACCCGGAGCGCGGCGCGAACGGCTTCGGTGATCTCACGGTCGGGCCGATACTCCGGCAGGGTGTCCACCTGGGCGCGATCCACGGTCAGGCGCACGGTTCCGGGCGGACCGGCTGCCGCCCAGCCCACCGGCACCACGCGGAGCCGGGACCCGATGGCACCCTGGCGCAGGACGAAGTGGGTCACCTGCGCGGTATGCGGATCGGGCAGCACATGCGCGACAAGGCCGAGAAAACCCTGCGCCGTCTCAACCTTCGTGCCCCGCCGAATCGAGGGGTGCGTGGGTGCCGTCGCTGCCTCGGCCACCGGGTTGGGGCGCGGCGACAGCCGGTCCCGCAGCCAGCCGAGGGGCCGGGGCAGCACGCCGGGGGCCGGGCCGGCCCCGGCGGTGCGGGTCGCCTCGGCGCGGGGCGAAATATTCGTGGGCGTAACGGTCTGCTTGTCGTGGATCATGGTGTCGCCTCCTTCTTGATCGTCCGGTAGCGCATCGGAACCATGCCTGCCGGACCACTGGGCAGGGTCTGGAGACCTCTGACTGCTTACGTGGACGGTTTTGTGCCGCAGCACTCGGTGAGCAGGCCACGGTGGCCTGCACGGGCGGGGTGGTTCCGCCCCAGGCCACGCCGCGTACCCACTGATCATAGCGGAGGAAGGTAAGGAATTGGTTAAGAAGGCGACAAGATTTGGTTAAGTTTGTGGTCGGGCGGAAATGGGCGGTACGGATCGAGGGGCCGGCGGCAGCGGCTCTCGCCCGCCACCCCCAACGGCTAGGGTGTCCGGGCGGGGGCCAGTCCGCCCTGGCGGGTCAACCCGTAGACCACTCCCAGACACACCGCCGCGAAGCCCGCCAGCAGCACAAAGCCGAGCGCATAGCTCCCGGTGGCATCCTTCACCAGACCCAGCAGCAACGGCGGGAAGAAGCCGCCCAGCCCGCCGGCGCACCCGGCAATGCCCGTCACCAGGCCGGTGTTTTTCGGGAAGTATTGCGCCACCAGCTTGAAGACCGCCCCGTTGCCGAGGCCGAGGCCCAGCGCCGTGACGAGGAAGAGGAGCGTGCCCAGCACAATCTCGGGGTTGCCCGCCAGCCAGGCCAGGGCCAGCCCGCCCACCGGCCCGACACTGAACACGCCGGTCAGCACCCGGGCGCCGCCCAGCTTATCGGCTAGCCACCCGCCCAGTGGACGGGCCAGCGTGGCGACCACCGTGAACCCGGCAGCCCGCAACCCCGCCTCGCCCTTGTCGAAGTGATACCAGTCTACCAGCAGCTTGGGCAGATAGTTGGCGAAGGCGACGAAGCCGCCGAAGGTCAGGAAATAGAAGAGGCTCAAGACCCAGGCCATACGCTCGGCCCGCAACACGGCGATACTGTCGTTCAGCGACTTGGGTTTGACCAGCCCCGGCGCGTCGCGGGCGAACAGCCAGAAGATGGCGGCCATCAGCGCCACCGGGATCAGGTAGAACCAGAACGCCGCCTGGCGGCTCCCCAGCGTGGTGACCAGCGAGGGCATGGAGAAGACCGCCACGGCGGTACCGATATTGCCCACCCCATAAATACCGAGCGCCAGCCCTTGTTTGTCGGCGCTGAACCAGCGGTTGACGAACGGCACGCCGACGGCGAAGCTGGCCCCCGCCGCGCCCAGGAATAGCCCCCCGAACACATAGGCCCCGAACGAATCGGCGACGCCCATGAACGCCACCGGCAGGAGCGTGAACAGCAGCAAGGCGGTGTAGACCTTGCGCCCGCCGAAGCGGTCGGTGAGCAGGCCCAGCGGGATCCGCAACAGGCTGCCGAGCAGCACCGGCACGGCGATCAGCACGCTCGTCGCAGTATTGTCCAGGTTGAGATCCTTCTGGATCTGGCTGGCGAGCGGCGAGATCAGGCTCCAGGCCACAAAGGCCACCGCAAAGGCCAGCGTCGCCAGAAAGAGATTAATATACGCTTGTCGAGAATTTTGCACTGGCCGATTCCTCCAGCTGATCAGGTGAATGCGAGCGATACCGTGCGCCGACACCCCAGGAGGCGCGCAGGGGTATCGCCCAAGCGGTGGTCAGTTCTGCGGCAGCCGCGCGACGGGTCGGCGGCGACGCAGATCAACGTTTTTCGAGATAAAGAGCGCGAGTTCAACCAGCAGTAAAAGCACTACAACGTACTGACCCCCGGCCACGATATCCGCCGGCAGGCCACGCAGATCGCCCAGGTCGAGCGCGGCCATGATCTGCGGCGTGGCGTAGACGCGCACCGTGAAGGCATAGAACATGCCGAAGGTGAAATTGCGGGCCCACTGCGACACATGATAAGTCAAGACCCCCTGCCGCCAGCCATAGGCCCGCACCCGTGCCACCCCCCGCCCCACCTCGATCAATTCCACGCCCACAAACATGACCAACGCCCCCAGCCACGTCCCCATGATCACCGCCGGGGGCAGGGCGGCGGTTTGGATGGCGGCCAGCCCGGTTATGGACAGCGCGCCATGCAGGATGCAGTTAGTGTTATCCCAATCATCCCGCAAGCGCCAACCTGGCTGGAGCAGATAGCGCCGCGCGATCAAGACCACCCCCACCCCATAGAAGAGGTAGCCCAGGATAAGCAGCGCCTGCGTGAGCGGACGCGGCAGCGCGGCCTGGAACAGTTCCTGCGCCAGCAGGACGAGCGACTGCGTGCTGACTGTTGCCAGCAAGATGCGCCCGGTGGCCCGGTGCTGCTGAGGATCGGCGATGATAATACCGTAGCGGCGGCTGATCACCAGCAGATACCACAGCCAGATGAGCAGCGCGAGTAGCCCCATCCCCAGCGCCAGCAGATACCACTCCGGCAGTACAATGACCAGCAATCGGGCGAGGACGGCGGTTCCCGCCACCCAGGTACCGATGGCGAAACAGCCCACCGGGTCCATGGTATGGGTGTGAAAGGTTCCGCGATAATACGAGGCCACATACGACGCGGCGATATAAACCCAGACGATCAAGCCCGCCAGGGTCATTAGCCGCGTGACCAGCGCCACCGGCCCCGGCAGGTGCTGCAACGCGCCCAACACGAAAATGCCGATCGCCATAGCGATGGCTCCCGAGGCCGTCGCCGATTCACCCCGGCGCAGGAACAGCCCCCGCCCCGCCGCCGAGATCGCCGCCAGAACCAGCAATTGGAGCAGGGGTGAGTCAAGCAGGCTCGGGATCAGCATGAAAACCTCGGGTCAGGCAACGCTATACTCTCAGGTGGGCTACACGTTCAGGAGACCGCTCCGGTGGGCAGGCCCGCCGCCGTGGGGGCCTTCGTCTATGCCGCGCCTTGATCTTACCAGTCAATTCTGAATGCGTTCGTATATACAGGTGAACATCGGGTGAAAAAGCTGCCGGTGCGGTGGCGGCTATGGCGCGATCGGCTACCCCTGACCGCGCTTGTTTACCAAACGTTCACCAGATTTACCCTGCGCATTAATGCACAGTCTGTTATAATGGAGCGCATGGCCTATTAGGGCGATGTGCTAGTTCTTTGCGTACCAGGCACCAACCAGGCAGGTATTGGGCCTAAGAGCCTGGGATCATGCCCGATTTTCGTAGCTAGAATTCGATCTAGCACATCGCCCTATTAGCCCCGATCAAGATGCGTGCCTATGGGATCCCAGCGGGGATCCCTTCTCGAAGAGGGAGTCCGATGCAAGACAGCACTGTCTACTCGCGCCCACCCCCCACGGCGGATAACGTACCCGACGCGGCCCTCTACTCGCGCCGGAACACCACGTTCCGTGCCGCGTTGATCGGGTTGGCCGGGATGGCCGCCCTGGCCGTCCTGATCATGCTCGGCTCGCGGATGCTGGCCCACTTCGACCCGGCGCTGACCGGCTATGCCATCGCCACCCTCTTCGCCGCCTTCGGCATCGCCTTTCATTATGGCACCTGGCTGATGCGCCCCAGCACGCGGATCATGTGGCGGCGGAGCTGGCAGTTCTTCCTCTCGCGGGAGAACGCCCGGCGCTATTTCTGGTTGATCCCGCGCACGTTCGTCCGCAACCTCCTCTTCCAGACGTTTATTCGCCAGCGCAGCGGCTTGCGCTGGGTTATGCACCAGTGCCTCTTCTGGGGGGTCATCCTCAGTTTCGCCATCACCCTGCCCCTCACCTTCGGCTGGATCTATTTCGACGCCATCGGCCCGCAGCAGTATCGCGCCTTTTTCTTCGGCTTCCCGGTGGGCGAGTTCAATGCCTTCGGCCCCATCGGCTTCAACACCTTCCACGCACTGGACTACAGCGCCGCGCTGGTCATCATCGGCGTGGGCATCGCCTACTGGCGGCGCACACAGGACCGCGCCGTGCGCCCGATCCAGCGGGTGTTGTTCGATCTGCTCCCGCTCCATCTGCTGATGGCCGTCTCGATCACCGGGGTGATGCTGACCGTGGTGGACCTCTGGTTCGAGGGCTGGGCGCACTGGCCGATCACGCTGACCCACCAGTTTCTGGTGATCATGCTGATCCTCTATCTGCCGTTCGGCAAGCTGTTCCATATCATCCAACGGCCCGCCAGCCTGGGGGTCGAACTGTATTACACCGTGGGCGCGAGTACGGGGATGAAAAACTGCGCCCGCTGCGGACGCCCGTTCGGGATGCAGATGCACGTCGAGGACGTGAAGGAGGCCCTGAAAGGGGTCGGCTACAATTTCTGGCTGCCGCAGGAAGGCCACCACTGGCAAGACTACTGCGCCCGCTGCAAACGGGTCATCCGCGCCGAAGCCTATACCGGGCTGGTCGGGCGCACCTGGGTGGACCCCGGCCAGCTCCAGCAAGCCAAGTTCGGCGTGCCGACCTCCCCCGTGCCCGAGGGCGCGGGCGGCCCCGCCACCGACGGGCCGCCCGGCGTCTCCGCCCCCTCTTGAACGTACCCGGCTGCTCCGCCGCTGTCCCCCACGCCAGGGGCCAGGGATCAGCCGAACACTGTTTTCGCTTAGAAACGAGGCTATCCATTATGGCGACCACTCCCAACCAAAGCGCCGCGCCCGGCGAAGCCGGGCTGCAATCGGTCTACACCGCCCCCACCGACGGCTGGTCCACCTCTGAAGGCGTGGTCAAGCTGGTGCCGACCCACTGCCCCTTCTGCGGGATGCAGTGCGGCATGAACCTCAAGGTGGACAGCACAGGCCAGGTCTTCGGCCTGGAGCCGCGCGACTTCCCGGTCAACAAAGGCCGGCTCTGCCCCAAAGGCGTGGTGGCTTACCAGCAGATCAACCATCCCCAGCGGCTGACCTACCCGATGATGCGGCGCGGCGGCAAAGGCAGCCCGCTGGAACGCTGCACCTGGGACGAGGCGCTCGACCGCATCGTCCAGCACTTTCGCGCCATCCAGGCCGAGCATGGGCAGAACGCAGTGGCGATCTATTCCGGCAGCTCGATGACCACCGAGAAGTCGTACCTGATGGGCAAGTTTGCCCGCGTGGCCGTCGGCACCGGCAACATCGATTATAATGGGCGGCTCTGCATGGTCGCCGCCGCCTATGGCAATAACAAAGCGTTCGGCGTGGACCGCGCCGCCAACCCCTGGAGCGATATTGCCCTGGCCGACGTGCTCTTCGGCGCGGGCAGCAACACGGCAGAGTGCCACCCGCTGACCATGCCCTATATCTGGGAGGCGCGGGATCGCGGAGCCAAGCACATCGTCGTGGACCCCCGCGTGACCCCCAGCGCCCGCACCGCCGATGTTCATCTCCAGATCCGCCCCGGCACCGATGCGGCCCTGGCAAACGCCATTGTGCAGCAGATGATCGCCCACGACTGGCTGGACCACACCTTCATCAACACCCGCACCGTCGGCTTTGACGAGATGGCCGCCCTGGTCGCCCCCTATACGCCGGAGAAGGTGGCCGGGCTGTGCGGCGTCCCGGCGGCGCGCATCGCCGAAGCCGCCGAGCTATGGGGAACGGCCAAAACGAGCTTCCTCTACCATGCGCGCGGCATCGAGCACTCCACCAACGGCACGCACAATGTGCTGACCTATATCAACATGGTCCTCGCCAGCGGGCGGATCGGGCGGCCCGGCTGCGGCTACGGCACGCTGACCGGCCAGGGCAACGGCCAGGGCGGGCGCGAACACGGCCAGAAGGCCGACCAGTTGCCCGGCCAGCGCAAGTACGACGACCCCGAAGCGCGCCGCTATGTTTCGTCGGTCTGGGGCATCCGCGAAGAAGACCTGCCGCCGCAGGGCCTGGCGATCACCGACATGGTCGAGCCGATGATCCGAGGCGAGATCCGGGCCATGCTCAACATTTGCAGCAACCCGATGGTCTCGCTGCCCGACCAGGCCGCCATCCGCCAGGCGCTGGAAACGCTCGAACTCTACGTCGTGATCGACTTCTTCATGTCCGAGAGCGCCGAACTGGCCGATATCGTCCTGCCCGGCAGCGTCTGGGCGGAGGACGAGGGGACGACCACCAACGTCGAGGGCCGGGTGATCCGCATCAACAAGGCCGCGAATCCGCCGGGCGAGGCGCGGGTAGACTGGGCGATCATCTGTGACCTGGCCGCGCGGTTCGGGCATGGCGACAAGTTCGCTTACCAATCGGCGGGCGACATCTGGGACGAACTGCGCGTGGCCTCGAAAGGCGGCAAGGCCGACTATTATGGCATCACCTACGAGAAGATCAATGAACAGCAGGGCGTCTTCTGGCCCTGCCCGACGCTGGAAAGCAAAGGGACGCCGCGCCTGTTCGAGGAGAAGTTCTACCACCCCGACGGCAAGGCCCGCTTCCACGCGCTGGATTACCACCCCCCGGCGGAGCTACCCGACGCCGAGTACCCGTTCTTCTATACCACGGGCCGGGTCATCTTCCACTACCTGAGCGGCAACCAGACCCGGCGGCTCGGCGCGCTGGTGGAGAACGCGCCGGAACCCTACGTGGAGATCCACCCGCTGGCCGCCGAGAAGTTGGGCATCCAGGCAGGCGACCCGGTGCGCGTGACCAGTCGGCGCGGCACGATGATTGTCCCGGCCAAGATCACGCGGGCCATCCGCCCCGACACCGTCTTCATCCCCTATCACTGGGGCGGCAAACAGGCCGCGAACCAGTTGACCATCCGCGCCTACGACCCGATCAGCCGCATCCCGGAGTTCAAGGTCTGCGCGGTGCAGGTCGAGCGCGCTCCCGATGATGCCGTGATCACGATGGACGCGATGCGCGAAATGCCCTTACCCGTCGCCAGCAGCGGCGAACAGTTTGCCTGACCGGATTATGCCGATCCGCCCGTATATCAATGGCGAGACCCGCCTCAATATCGTCCTGGCGACGCTCCCCGGCGCGCTGGAGTACATCGTCGCGCTCAACCCGCACGATTTCGCCCGGCTGCACAACCCGGTGATGCGGCGGCTCATGTCACCGCGCATCACCCTGCGGCGGGTGGCGGCGATGGCCGGGCTGGGCGAGGCGCACTTGCTCGCCGGGCTGACCGCGCTGGGCGGGGTGCCGGTCGGGGTTGCCCCGCCGGGGGACGGGGGCGCGGCTGGTTCGCTGCCGCCGCAGTCGCCGACCGTCCCGCCCGCGTGGATGGACGCCGTAGCGGATGCCGATCTCACCTGGGTGGACCTGCTGCCGCTGGACGATACGCAGGGCGACCCGTTCCTGCCGGTCAGCCTGGCGGTGAAGGCCATGCCGCCCGGCTGCGTGATCGGCATTCGCCACCGCTGGCAGCCCCAGCCGCTCTACGATGTGTGGGCGCGGATGGGTATCCAGTGGTTCGCCCGGCAGGTCGCCCCCGATGAGTGGCGTATCTATGTCTACAAGCCGCCGGCCTTTCATCGCAAATACATTTAGCATCAGGGAGGTATGAAGGATGGACCCAACGCCAGAGCCGGTGCGCCTCCGCCCGAGCGAACGGTTCGCGGCACCCGAGCATCTGCTGGACCTTTCCGCGATTGCCGCCACGCTGCGCGCCGAAGCCGCACCCGTCCGCGACGGGCACCATCAGATCACCATCTACCAGCGCCCGCCGGTGACCGTCCTCTTGTTCGCCTTCGACGCGGGCGGCCAACTGGCCGATCATCACGCGGGCGGGGTGGTGACGATTCACCTGATCGCGGGGGCAGTCCAGGTGCAAACCCCGGATACGACCTATGACCTGGCCCCGGCCATGCTCGTCGCCCTGGCCCCGGATGTGCATCACAGCGTCACGGCCACAGAGGAGAGCATTATGCTGCTGACGGTGTGTTTGCCGCCGGCAGACCGCACCACGGACTAACGATCCGTAGAGGGGAGCGCCGCCTTTGGCGAAGAAGTTTTTCATGGACCCGCAACGGTGCATCGGCTGCCGAGCCTGTATGGCCGCCTGCCAGGAGTGTGACACCCACCGTGGGGTCTCGATGATCTATATTGACACGTTGGACACGTTCTGGTCGCCCCAGACCAGCCCAACGGTCTGTATGCATTGCGTCAACCCGCCCTGCGCCAACGTCTGCCCGGTGGACGCGATCAAGCAGGATGCGCGCGGCATCGTGCTGTCGGCCATGACCGACCGCTGTATCTACTGCCGCAACTGCGTCTATGCCTGCCCGTTCGGCATCCCCAAGTACCAGGCCAAGCAGGCGCTGATGATCAAGTGCGACCAGTGCTACGACCGCACCAGCCAGGATAAGAAGCCCTGGTGCGCCACCGTCTGCCCCACCCGCGCCCTGGACTACGGGGAATACGACGAGATCATCCAGCAGCACCCCGGCCAGGCGGTCAACACCTGGAAGTTCGGCAACCAGGTGCTGGAGACGAATGTCTACGTCTTTGCGCCGAAGGAGACCAAGCGCTTCGACGTGCTGCACCTGTTCGATTATCGTGCCCAGGCTGGCTACGCCCCCGACGCCGGGCTGGCCGGGGGGCAAGAAGAAATCTCCGGCGAGAGCGACGCCAGCGTCTGGGCCGGATGGGAGAACCAGGATTGGACCGGTTGGAGCGCCCTGGAAGGGGCAAAGGAGAACCGCTGAGATGGCCCGCCCAACGACAGACCTGCCGCCGAAAGACGGCGACCCGCTGTGGCAACAGGACTTCCCGATCAACCGGGGGGACGAGCTGGACAATAGCCGCCGCCAGTTTCTCAAGTTCCTCGGTCTGACCTCGCTGGCCTTTTTCACCGGCACGCTAGGCGTGGCGCTGAAAGGCCTCTTCGAGCAAGGGCGCACCGGCACCCTCCCGGCGATGCGGGTCGCTGCGGTGGCCGACGTGCCGGAGGGCACCTCGCTCAACTTCCGCTACCCGGAGGGCGACTACCCGGCGATCCTGATCCACCTGCCGGGGGGCCAGTTCGTGGCCTACGAGCAGCGTTGCACCCACCTGCTCTGCCCGGTGCTTTATGAGGGCGACCGCCAGCGGATCTATTGCCCCTGCCACGATGGGGTGTTCAACCCGGCCACCGGCGAGCGGGTCGCCGGGCCGCCGCCGCGCCCGCTAAACAAAATCACGCTGGAACTGCGCGGCCAGGAGATCTGGGCGGTGGGGAGGGTTGGCTGATGCTGGGACGTACGCCGCGCCTGCCGCACGGCACCATGCGCTGGCTGATCATCGTCTTGATGGTGATCAACGGCCTCCAACTGGTGCTGCTCCAGGCGACGATTAACGGCACCCTCTCGCTGGATTTTGACCAAGTCTGGCTCTATGTCGGCCTCTCGTTCGTGGCGCTGCTGCTGGCCTCTGGCCTGATCGGCTATGCCTTCCTCCGCAGCCGGGGGTCCGGTTCGCGCCGCTAACGCCATCAGGAGATATGATGAACACATCCTCCGCGCCGCCCCCGGCGACCCCCCTGAACGAGGCCGAGTGGGAAGTGCTCTACCTGCTCTACGACGCGCTGAACCAGTTACGCAAGCTGACGCTCAGCTTCAGCGAACTACGCTACCTGGCGGTGGAACACACCGAGCCGCAGGTGCGCGCCGCAGTCGAGGCGCTACTCCGCCCCGATGCCCCAAGCCGCCCGGGGCGGATGCCGCTGATCGTGCAGATCCCCAACCTGGCCGGGCTACCGATCTACCGCATCACCCCCGTGGGCCGCGCCCTGGTCCAGCAGCAGCAGGACCAGGCGGGCAGTGTCATCCCCCGGCCCGGCAGGTAGCCGGATGAAGCGGCATCCCGCCCTCCAACAGCTCTCCTCCGACCACCACCAGGGGCTGGTCCAGGCCCGCCGCCTGGTTCGGGCGGCGGGCGAGGCGGCCCCCGCGCCGGTCGCCCAGGCCTTCCTCGCCTTCTGGGCGGAACACACGCAGCCGCATTTCCGCGAGGAGGAAGAGGATCTGCTGCCTGCCTTCGCCCGCTATGGCGACCCGGCGGCGGTCCCGGTCGTGCGGGTGCTGGTGGAGCATGTCCAGATCCGGCGGCTGGTCGCCGACTTGCGGCGTGAGGTTGCCACGGATGCCCCCACCCCGGCGACGATGCAAGCCCTCGGTGAGCTACTCCGCGATCATATCCGCTACGAAGAAGCGGTGCTCTTCCCCCTGATCGAACAGGTGCTGCCGGAATCGGCTCTTCAAGCATTGCTCTGACGATTCCCGGCGCAGGTAAAAAGGTCAACGGCTGCCGCTGCTAAACCGTCCCCCAACCCGGGGAGTGCGCCTGCGGTTCTGTCGCTGCCGGGCAAATCTTAACCCAAGCTTAACACCCCCCAGACACGATCTTTAGAGTTCCCCCCTATAATACCCTTATGAAAGAACAAGCCGGGCGGGCTGCGGGCTGACCGCGCCCCGCCCGGCGTATATTTATAGCCTGCTTGCGCGCCGGACGCGCTGATTCGGAGGTTAGCAATGACCCATACACTGCGGCAACAACGGTTCGCTGAAGAGGTCCATCCAGAGGCGGCGGTGGAACTCGACCTGTTCCAGGTGCGCGAGCGCCTGCTGGCACTCAAGGCCCAACTCGCCGGGGGCGCGCCGGACCGGGACGGGCCGGGCGATCCTGCCAGCGGCGAACAGGCGGTGGCCTGCGCGGTCCAGGTCGCCAATGAGCAAAAACTGGCCCAGGTGCGCGCCGCCCTGGCGAGCCTCGAGCAAGGCACCTACGGCACCTGCGTGGACTGCGCCCGGCCCATCCATCGCGCCCGGCTCGCGGCCCGGCCCTTCGCCATCCGCTGTGTCGCGTGCCAGCAAGGGGCGGATCAGCAACGTAGCCGGGGGAATGGCTGGAGCCGCCCGGCCTCGCAATGGCTGGCCGATTAAGCGGTGGGCCAGGCGGGCCGCTCCGCCAGGCACTGCTCCGTAGCAAACGGCCCCGTTGCCGGGCAACGGGGCCTTATTCCTGCGCCCAACCCCGCGCCGAACCGATCCCCCGCCCCCGGCGGACTTGACACGCACCCCGACTTGGCCTATTGTTACAGGGCATCACCCGACCCATTGGCGGCCCGCCCCGGCGGAACCCCCTCGCAGAAGAAGGGACCTCAACCCTCATGAGTGCCGAACCCGATCTCGGTAGCCCGGCACTGCGGGTGCCGACGCTGCTCGTGGTGGACGACGAGCGCAGCCTGGTGGACTTGCTGCGGAGCTACCTCGCCGCGGAAGGCTTTACCGTGCTGACCGCCTATGATGGCCCCGGTGCGCTGGAGCAGGCGCGGACGGCCCAGCCCGATCTGATCGTCCTCGACGTGATGCTGCCGGGCTACGACGGCATCGAAGTCTGCCGCCAGCTCCGCCGCTTCTCCGATGCTTACGTGCTGCTGCTCACCTCCAAATCCCAGGAGATCGATAAGGTGATCGGCCTGTCGGTCGGCGCGGACGATTATCTGACCAAACCGTTCAGCCCGCGCGAGCTGGTGGCGCGGGTCAAAGCGATGCTGCGCCGCCCGCGCACGCTCGATAGCCCCGCGACGGAACCGGATCGGCCCCCGCCCTTGCTGGTGGGCGATCTGGTGGTGGATCTGGCCCGCCATGAGGTCTTGCGGCGCGATGCCCCGATCCATCTCACGCCGCGCGAGTTCGATCTGCTGGCCGTGCTGGCCGCTTATCCGGGGATGGTCTTTACCCGCAACCAGCTCCTCCACCGCATCTGGGGCGATGAATATTTCGATACGCGGGTCGTGGATGTCCATATCGCCAGCCTGCGGAAGAAGCTGGAAGACGATCCCGCCCGCCCGCGCTATGTCGAAACCGTGCGCGGCGTAGGCTATCGTTGCGGCGAACGCCGCCCCGGTCTCGCCGCGCGGGACCGGCAGGGTTAGCGGGCATGAACTGGCGACCGCGCGGACTGCGGGCCCGGCTGCTGCGGGCCCACCTGTTGATCCTCGGCCTGGGGGTGGCCGGCTTCGTGCTCCTCGTCGGGCTGCTCGCCCCGGCAGTGCTCCCGGCCCTCGGCGGCCCCGGCCTGGGCGCGATCGGGCTGGCCGGGGCCGTCGCGCTCGGGATCCTCGTGCTGGGCGATCTGGTGCTGACGGCGCGGCTGATCCGCCCGCTCGGCCCGCTGGCCGCCGGGCTGCGGCGCATCGGCGGCGGGCATTATGCGACCCGCGTCCCGGTGGCGACCCCGGAGCCGGGCGACGACGTGGGCCAGCTTAGCCGGGCCTTCAACGACATGGCCGCCGCCCTGGAGGCCGGGGAGCAGCGGCGCATCGAACTGCTGGGCGAGATGGCCCACGAGCTCCGCACGCCGGTCGCCATCCTGGAAGGCTATCTGGAGGGCTTGCTGGACGGTATGGTCGCGCCCACCCCGGCAACCTGGGCGATGTTGTACGATGAGGCGGGCCGCCTGCACCGGCTGGTCGAGGAATTGCAGCACCTGGCCCGGGTCGAAGCCCACCAGCTGCCGCCGGATCTCGGGGCGGTGGACCCGGTGGAGGTCGCCCATGCCGCGCTGGACCCGTTGCGGCTGCACTTTGCCGAAAAGGGGCTGACGGTCACGACCCAGATCGCCCCGGCCCTGCCCGCCGTGTGGGCCGACCGGGACCATGCCATCCAGATTTTGAGCAACCTGCTGACCAACGCCCTGCGCTATACCCCGGCTGCCGGGCAGGTCACGCTCACCCTCAGCCGCCCCCCCGGCGGCCACGAGGTGCTGTTTCAGGTGGCCGACAGCGGGATCGGCATCGGGGCCGAGCACATCCCCCACCTGTTCGAGCGCTTCTTCCGCGTGGACCCCACCGGCAGCCAGCGCGGGTCGGGGATCGGGCTGCCCGTCGCCCGGGCCCTAGTCGCGGCTTTGGGCGGGCGCATCTGGGCCGACAGCCCCGGGCTGGGCCGGGGCAGCACCTTCTCCTTCACCCTGCCGCTGGCGCACAACAGGCTAGCGCCCCCCACCCTTCCACCCCCGCCCGCCATCTTAACACAATCTTTGTAAAACCCTCATCAAACCTTGACCGCTTCCGGGGTCAATCTTTAAAGCCCCCCGCTATAATAAAGCTTGGACAGAGTGAGACACCGTGGAACGCAGGCCGGGCCGTAAAGGCCGACCGGCGCGCTGCGGTGACGCACAGTGGATAGGCCGGATGTGCTCCGGGCCGATCCCCCTGATCTGTGTCCGGCGGGCCGTGTCGCTCGCCGGGCGCGGACCCCTCTTGTTACCATCTGTCCAGGGGGTGGGGGCGCGCCGAGAGCCAGCCTTATATAGACCTTAATGAGGAGATTACACCGATGACGACCATGACCGCAGAACGCACCCGCGTACAATCGCCCAGTCCCGCGACTCTCGCCGCGCCAATCGATCAGCCGACGAATGGCTTACTCGCTACCGCGTTAGCTTATCTGGATCAGGCGGCAGTCCGGCTGGGCCTGGACCCGGCGATCCATCAACTCTTGCGGGTGCCGGAGCGGGCCCTGGTGGTCGCGGTGCCGCTGGTCCACGATGATGGGCACCTGGCAGTGTACCAGGGCTATCGGGTGCAGCACGCCACCGTGCGCGGCCCCGGCAAAGGCGGCGTCCGCTATCACCCGACGGTGACGCTGGACGAATCCGCCGGCCTGGCCGCGTTGATGACCTGGAAGTGCGCGGTGGTGGACCTGCCTTTTGGCGGGGCCAAGGGCGGGATCGCCTGCGACCCCACCACCCTGTCCCAGGCCGAACTGCGCCGCCTGACGCTGGCCTATACCCACGCGATCCTGCCGATCATCGGGCCGCACAAAGACATCCCGGCGCCCGATGTCAATACCAACGAGCAGACGATGGCCTGGATGCTGGAAGCGGCCAGCCAGGCCGCCGGCCAGTCGGTGCCCGCCAGCGTGACCGGCAAGCCGCAGGCGCTGGGCGGGTCGCTGGGGCGGCCCGAGGCCACCGGACGCGGCGTCGCCGTCGTCACCGTGCTGGCGCTGGAGAAACAGCGCCGACCGCTAACCGAGACCACGGTCGCCATTCAGGGGTTCGGCAAAGTGGGCGCGCAGACCGCCCGCCTGCTGCGGGAGCGGGGCTGCCGGATTGTGGCCGTCAGCGATGTCTCCGGCGGGCTGTACGATCCCGACGGACTGTTTGTCGAAGACCTGCTCCGCTACGTCGCCCACTCGCCGGGCCACCTGCTGGCCGGATATCCGGGCCACGGGGAGCCGATCAGCAACGCGGATCTGTTGCACCTGCCGGTGGACGTGCTGATCCCGGCGGCGATGGAGGACCAGATCACCGCCGCCAACGCCAGCCAGATCCGCGCGAAGCTGGTGGTCGAAGCGGCCAACGGCCCGACCACCCCGGCGGCGCACCAGATCCTGGTTGATCGCGGCGTGCTCGTGGTGCCCGACATCCTCGCCAACGCGGGGGGGGTCGTCGTGTCCTACTTCGAGTGGCTGCAAAGCCTCCAGTCCTATTACTGGGATCTGCCGACGGTCAACCGCCGGTTGGAGGAGAAGATGGCGGAGAGCTTCGCCGAGGTCTGGCGCTACAGCGAACAGCAGGGCGTGGACCTGCGCACCGGCGCCTACATGCTGGGCGTGAACCGCGTCGCCACGGCGCTGCACGCCCGGGGCCTCGCGGGCTAAGCCCCACCGAGGGCACCCCCGCCGGGGCCTGGGGCGCGCCCCCTACCGAGGACGCGCCCCAGGCCGCACCGGCATTCCGCTGGATCGCGGGCAAGGAGACGACAATGGTCACGCTGATCGGGATGCTGCTGCTCCTGCTGGCGTTGGCGGGGTTGACCGCGCGCTATGGCGTGGACAGCCGACCGGGTCTGCCCAGCGCGGAGCAGCGGCTCGCGGCGCAGGGCTTTGTCTGGGCCGCGCCGGCTACGCCGTGCCCGGTGGCTGGCCCGTGCCCGGTCGGCCCGCCACCGCGCCGCCCTGCCGGGCTGGCGCGGGTCGTCTAGCAGGGCTGATGGACCAGGCCGGGGTGCGGAGACAGCCGCCGCCCGCCAGACCCCCAAGGAGCGTTACAACCCATGACGATAGCCCTGCACCAGTTGCGGGCGCTGGGCCAGACCGTCTGGCTCGACTCGATCAGCCATGATCTGATCCAGTCGGGTGCCCTGAACGAATTGATCACCCGCGGTATCCGGGGCGGAACCATCGATCCGCAGAGCTACACGCCAACGCTTACCCGCCGGCACGGCGGCGACTGGCTGACCGGCGCGTCTGCTGCTCGCGACGCCACCCGCTCCCCGGCGGAGGCAATCCTGCGGGAGGATAGCCGCCGGGCGGCCGAGATGTTGCGGGCAAGCTATGAACAGAGCCGGGGCCAGGAGGGCTTCGCCAGCGTGCCGGTTCCCGCAAGCCTGGCCCACGACACGAGCGGCCTGGTGGCCGCAGCGCGGCGGCTCTATCTCGCCATCGCCCGCCCGAATGTGATGATCGCGGTGCCGGCCACCGCAGCGGGCATCGCCGCCTTGCGCCTCCTCATTGCCGAGGGGATCAACGTCCAGGCCACGCTGCTCTTCAGCCTGGACGGCTATAAACAGGTGGTGGATGCCTATCTGGATGGATTGGAGCACCGGGCCGCCGCTGGCGAACCGCTCGCCTCGGTCGCGGCGGTCGCGGGCTTCGGGATTGCTCCCGTCGACCACGAAGTGGATCGCCAGCTCCGCCACCGGCAATACGCCACCCAGGGCGAGCCGGCGCGCCTGGCCTTAGCTGCCCTGCGCGGCCAGGCCGCGGTGGCGAACGCTCGGGTCGCCTACCAGCACTTCCAGCAGCGGTTCGGCAGTGCGCGCTTCGCCGCACTGCGCGCCCAGGGGGCCCAGGTACAGCGGCTCCTCTGGACCGGCACAGAGGTGCCACCTTCCGAGTGCGGGGACACCCGCTACGTCGAGGCCCTGCTCGGGCCGGAGACGATCGCCGCCCTGGCGCTGCCGACGCTGGAGGCGTTTGAGGAGCATGGCCGGCTGTGCCGGCGCGTCGATCAGCACCGGGAGGAAGCGTATGCCACGCTGCACGCCGTGGCCGCGCAGGGGATCAACCTGGCGGAGGTCGCGGAGTACCTGTTGGCGCAAGGCCTCCGGGCGGCGGCGGACCCCTTCCGGCGGGCGGCGGGGTCCCCGCTCCAACCGGTCGTGCCCGCCGGTGCCCGGCCCGCCCCATCACCCCGCTAGGGCCGGGCGCGGGCCGACCAGCGCGTCCGCCCCGGTCGGACGGCGCACACTGAACTTGGCTACGCGGCGACTTAAGCACGGCAGCGGGCGACACGCGGCTAGCCGGGCTAGGTTGCCAGGAGGTCCGAACATGCTGCGCGATCCTTTGCAATTTTCGGCCCGGCGGAATGGTGCGCCCGCGCCACCCGCACCGGAGCGGCCCGAGCGTGCGCCGTCCACACGGGCGGCGCGGGGCAACTATGCTCCGGCCCGTGCGGAGATGCTGGAGTGCGGGCTGCTGCGCGGGGAAGACGCGGGCGGGCGCAGCGCCCCGGAACCCCGCACCGGGGCTGCGCCCGCCCCCCGCCGCGCCCACCCGTGAATTGCCCGGCGATGGTCCGCCGCAGTCCTGTGCCAACCTGACTGCCGTGCCGACTACGCAGCCCGGTGCCGGTCTCCGGGGATGGGGGCCCCTAGTCGCCTGAGCGACGGGGACACACGCACCCCCCAGAGGGTCCAGACCCAACATAGAGCGGCGGTGGACCGGTGCGCCTGTCCACCGCCAGTGAGGAGTTGATCGATCATGTATGCAACCACAGATTTTACGCTAGGCGTCTACACTGATGTGCAGACAATTCCAGCCATGCTCCAGGCACTACGCGAGCGTCCGCTGCCTGCGCCTGGGGTGCTCTCGGCCTATCTGCCGACGCCGCCGGTGCAGGTGGCCGGACAAAAGTATCTGGTACGCTTCCGCGAGGAGGGCAAGGCCATCCGACAGACGTTGAGCGAAGCCGGACGCGCCGAGCGGCAAGCGTTCGAGACGGCCTATGCGCGTATTGAGGCCTACCTGACGGATATGCCGCTGCCCCGCCATCCTGGCCTGGCGGTGTTCGCTGCGGCAGAGCGCGGCTACCTCTACGCCGTGCCGCTGCCCGAACGCCCGGCGACGCTGGTCGGCTGGGGCAGCGAACTCCGGCTGACGCCCCTGGAGGAGGTCCTCGACGACTATGAGCGCGTGGCCGTGGTCCTCACCGACCGCTGCCAGGCGCGGCTCTTCACCATCTATCTGGGCGAGATCGAGGAACAACGAGAGATCACCAGCGCCGACCCCGGCAAATCCAATATTGCGGGCATTGCGGGCAACTATGCCCGGCATTATCAAGAGTACGTCCAGCGCCATCTGCGGCGCACGGCGCACGCCACCGTGGAGCTCCTCCGGAGCCAGCCGTTTGACCGGTTGATCCTCGGCGGGCCGGACGATGTTCTCGCCCTGTTCAAGGAGGTGCTGCCCCGTCCGCTCCGCGCCCGGTTCGCGGGTGGGCTGTCGCTGGGGTTGGACGCCACCGCTGCCGCGGTACTCGAGGCGGCGCGGCAGGTGGCAGAGGAGATCGAGCGGCGCACGGAGGTCGCACTGATCGACGAGTTGATGGCGGCGGCGACCGGCCCACGGGCCGCGCTTGGGGTGGGGCCGACCCTGAATGCCCTGAGTGACGAGCGCGTCCACCACCTGTTCCTCGCGAGCGATTTCGCGGCGGTCGGGGGTGAGTGTCCAACCTGCCAGCGGCTGCTGGTGGCAGCGGATCGCTGCCCGGTATGTGCTGTGCCGCCGGAGCTGCTCGCGGAGATCCGCGACCGGGTGGTGGACCGGGCGCTGGAGCAGGGGGCACGGATCGAGATCGTCTCCGGTGAGGCGGCGGCGCGGCTCAGGGACCACGGCGGCCTCGGGGCCTGGACCCGTTACTGAGCAGCTAGAGTGCGGGTGCGTCGCAGCGATCGGGGCAGGCACTACCTGGCCCGGCTCCTGGGGACGCAAGCAGTGATCATGGAGGAAGGAGCCGCTCATCGCGTCTACCGGCGGCGGGATCCTTCCTTTACCCTCGCCCAGCTCGGGCACTATGTGGATGCCATTCGCAGCGTCGTCCTGCGGCGGCTGGACGATTGGACAGCCGGGGCGGCTGGGCCGGTGGGTCGCGTCCTGATCCTGGACGACTATCACCTACTCCAGGGGCAGCCGGTCCACGAGGCGATGGGCTTCCTGTTCGACCATCTCCTGGCGCAGGTGCATAGAGTTATCGCCACGCGGGAAGATCCCCCATTGCCGCTGGCGCGGATGCGGGCCAGGCGGCAGATCAACGAACTCCGGGCGGCAGACCTGCGCTTCACGCCCGATGAGGCGTGTATGGTGCGAAATCCTCATCCATTCGCCTGTTGACGGTCGGGCGGCATCGCGGTGGTAGTCGTGAATAATTCCGCCGAGCACGTCGCGGCATTTCACGGGCCCTTCTGTACGCCCACGCTCGATTAATATTGGGCAGCGCTGCTCTAAGGGACTTGGTGCGGGCGCGCCCGATTGTAGTATTCGATGTACCCCGCATCACGCGCCGCAGATGCGCCTCATTGAGGATCAGTATTCGGTCTAAGACCATCAGCTACAAGTTAAGGTTTTCAGAGGCTTGTCAAGAGGCTGAAGGATGAATTTCAGCACCAATTTCGGGCCAGTCGAAGCTACTCAGGAGTTGGACCACCCGCCAGCTGCTGGGTGCCCGACCGCCCCCCCCCAAAGTGCCCGATCCGGGTGGCGAGCGGCCCGTTGGCGGACAGGATCCATTCCTCATAAGTCATCTTGACAACCGGCGAAAAACCTTAACTTGTAGCTGATGCGCTTATCTTACATCCTTTCCATACCACAACGGTAGTGTCCCTCAACTGCCGTCATGGATTTGGTGAGTTAGTGTAATTTGTTCTATCCTCGTTAGCAAAGAATCTTCTCTCTGCTGCGAGGAACCGATGGAGTGGCCGACCCTTTACTGCCCCAATCCCGCCTGCCCGTACTAGTGGGTCACGCCGCAATTGAATAGCCATTCAGCTAGGTTACTGGTAGGCGGAGTTACGCGCGCACTCAATGGCAGTTTAATTGCAGCGTGACCCACTAGTACTACAACCGCACTTAGCAAAAAGTGATGGCGGAAAGTTTGCTCAAGTACTGTATGCTCTATGTTCGTATCCTCACTTTGCGGGAACAGCGTGCGCTCCGCCGCTGGGCAGCAGGCCC
>JBBSAN010000013.1:0-23132 GCA_038252265.1 Chloroflexia bacterium | reverse complement strand
ATCAGGTCGAGGTCACGATCAGCGGGCGCAACCGGGGACTGCGGCCCGGCCACCTCCAGTGGACCGTGCCCAATCTGTTCGCGGTGCTAATCGGTGGCTTCTGGAAGGCCCTGACCCGGTCGCCGCTGCGGGTGCTCTTGTGGCTCGCGCTGATCGCCAGCATTGGCTTCGTCGCCGCCGATCCGCCGATCCGCCCCCTCCTTTTCGCGGCAGGACTCTTGCTGGTGGGAAGCTCAGGGATTACCCAGATCATCCTGGGGTTGATTGCGTGGCAAGTCTCGTGGTTCGTGCCCGCCCCCCGGCAGCATGTCGGCCAGGTGCGCGTAGAGAGCAACGGCGGTGCCCGCCAGATCGAGGTGCGGATGATGGCCCGGCCTGGCCTGTTCCGCAAGGCGCTGGGCTGGCTGCTGGTCACGCTCTTGCTGACCGCCGAACTGGTGGGGTTGGGCTGGCTCCTGCTCTACTGGCCTTTCTAGGGGCGGCGACCGGTGGGCAGCCGTAGAGCAGGACCAGGCGCGGCCCGCTGTATTCCGCACTGGTTACGATGTGCTATAATACGAGCATCTCGCACCCCGCAAGTAGAAGGCGTGATCCTGGTGGCTCCGCCCGGCGGAGCACGGTGCATGTGCATCATCTTTTGAGGAGGATTCCCAATGGCGATCAAATGTCCGAATTGCGGCAACTTAAATCCCGATGACTATGCCTACTGCGATGAATGCGGGGCGCGGTTGGAGCCGGTAGCCGCAGGCACGATCAGTGGCGATGTCCAGGCAGCAGCGCCGAACGATGGCGGCGCACGCGATATCACCCCCACGCAGACCATGCCCGCTGTGAGCGCGCCGAGCAACGCGGGCGATCCGAGCCTGAGCAGTGACGCACCCCCCGAGGCCGCGACGAGCGGGGCGGCAGCAGGCGCAGGCTCGATCCGCTGCCCGCATTGCGGCACGATGAACATGGCCGGGGCGGCGTTCTGCGACGAATGTGGTATGTCGCTATCCAGCCCGGCGGAAAGCACACCCGCAGCCACCGTGCCCGCCGTGCCCGTGGCGAGCGATGGCGGCACCCCCGACATGGAGGCCCCGTTGAGCCACCCGGTGAGCACGCCCGACGCGACCCACGCGGGCAGCGAACCGTATACCGAACCACCCCCGCTGGTGGTCGCGCCGACGCAGGGAACGGATCTGGCCGATAGTGGCAGCCAGGCGATGGGCGGGATGACGCTACCGCCGCCTGCGACCGAGGACACGATTGCCCCCACGTTCGCGCCGCAAGCGCCGGAAGCGCCGACCCCCGCCGACACGGCGGCCCCGCCCAGCTTCGACACGCCGCCTCCGCCGATCAACATGACCGCGCCGGAAGCTCCGCCCGCCCCGCCCGCGCCGTCGGTGATCGAAATGCCGGTCACCGCCGCCACGCAGACAGCGCAGACCTGCCAGAATTGTGGCGAGCCGCTCGCACCGGGGGCACGGTTCTGCCCCAATTGCGGCGCGCCGGTGACCCCGCCCGCGCCGCCTGCCCCGCCCCAGCCGCGCCCCTGCCCCAACTGCGGCAACATGGTCGCGCCGGGCGCACGATTCTGCGAGAACTGCGGCCAGCGCATGGATGCCGCCCCGGCAGCCGGGGTCGCGCCGGTGGCCCCGCCGCCAATGACTCCCCCGCCGGTCGCTCCGCCGCCGCCAATGACGATGCCCGCCGCCCCGCCGCCCCCGGCCAACGTCGGCACCGGCCCGATCCTCGCGACTCCCAGTTCGCAGACCAGTGGTGGCCCACCCCGCCTGGAAATCGCGGGCACCAACGCGGTGATCACCCTGCCGGACAAGGATGAACTCCTGGTCGGGCGCGAGGACCCGCTGAGCGAGCCGCCGATCTTCCCCGATGTAGACCTCACCCCCTATGGTGGCGAGGAGGGTGGCGTGTCGCGCCGCCATGCCCGCATCTTCCGCCAGAACGGGCAGTATTTCCTGGAAGACCTGCACAGCACCAACTACACCAAGCTGGACGGCATGAAGCTGGCCCCGCGCAGCCCGCAACCGCTCCAGAGCGGTGCCCGGGTCGATTTCGGCAAGGTCAGCCTCTTCTTCCGCGCCTAGCAAGAAACCGGGTTAGCCCGGACCAGACAGATAAAAAAGAGACGCCCCACCAGTGGTGGGGCGTCTCCTTTTTATGCGATACTCCCGCAGCCTCTCAGCCGCCCTCTTCGACGTAGATGACAACGGCGGTGATATTGTCGGTGCCGCCAGCGGCGTTGGCCTGGGCGATGAACTCGGTGCAGGCGGCCTGGGGGTCGGCGTGGGCACCGAGGATGCGAGTGATCTCGGGGTCGGTCACCATGTTGCTGAGGCCATCGCTGCACAAGAGCAGGTGATCACCGGGGCGCAGCCGTTCGGTGAAGGTATCGATCTCGACGTTCAGCCGTTCGCCCAGTGAGCGGAAGATCACGTTGCGGTAGGGGTGGTACTTGGCCTCTTCCTCGGTGATCTGGCCGGTCGAAACCAGCCGCTGCACCAGCGAATGGTCCACCGTCACCTGCTTGACCGCCGGTTCGTCCTTGCGCAAGAGGTAGGCGCGGCTGTCGCCCACGTTGGCGACATAGGCAAAGTCACCGGTGACGATTGTGGCGACCAGGGTGGTGCCCATATCGTTGCTGCGGGCCGTCCGGTCCTCGTGGATGTGCTGGTTGGCGGTCTGCACCGCGTCGCTCAGCCAGGCCATGATCTGCTCGGAAGTCGGCTCGCCCTCAGTGCTGCTGAATTGTGGGGTGACAAAGTGCCGCAGCAGTTGCTCGGTGACGGTGGCGATGGCGATGGCGCTGGCGATCTCGCCGCCTTCATAGCCGCCCATGCCGTCCGCCACCACGTAGACCCCGATCCCGGCGCTCATCGACTCCTGCACAGCCTGGCACTCGACCACCGCCAGGCTGTCTTCGTTCATCGGGCGCAGCATCCCGACGTTTGACAGCCGCCCGGAGCGGACCCGGATGCTTGCCAGCGGCGCGGTGATAATCGCGGCAGCTTTGGTGATCAGCGCCTGCCAGTCCGCGTCGCTGAGCGGCGTGGTATCGGGAGCCGGGCGCAGCGCCGCGGTGAAGGCCTGCTCCAGTTCGGCAGGATAGCGGCTGTCGAGCAACGGCTGATCTTTGGACGCGATGGTCGCGTAGCGCCCGGTCAGACTCTCATAGAGCGTGCCGGCCAGCAAGGCGATATCGTCGGCGAACTGGCGGGCGCGGAGGGGCGGGTCGTCGCTGGCCGGTTGGGCATTTTGCAGGTTCGTCAGCACGGCCTTGTCTTCTTTGATCAGGATATTTTCCGGTGTCGCGCCGGGACTGATCACTCCCTGGTTATGCAGGTAGGCCACCGCGTTGCTGAGCTGCACGGCCCACTCCATCACCTGCTCGGCGGGGCGGGGTAGGGTAAACTGGCTGAGCGTCACGCCCTGGCGGGCCTCGGCCACAGTGTAATAGCGCGGCGGGCCGTAGGGCGTGTAGGTGAAAAGGTCCACCAGCGGCATCAGGTTGGGGTGGTTCAGGCCCCGCTCGATCAGCCCTGGCTCGCGCACCAGATCCTCCTGCTCCATCCCCTCGGCGACAAAATAGGTGGGCAGGGGCGGCTGGCTGACCAGCGCTGTTTCGCAGCGCGGGCAGGTGGTCGCCTCGCGCCCGGCCAGATAGCCGCACGAGGGGCAGCGCTGCTGCTCCATCGCCTCGACCCGGTAGAGGTTGCGCCCCGCTAGCGCCTGCACCTGGGCCGTCACCTTGTAGCGTTTGTCGAGCAACGCCCCCACCGGCAGCGAGTGAAGGCGGGTCAGATCAAACGGGAGGATCTGGGTGGGGGCGGTGGCGGCGGTGTAGCCCTCCGGCACTGCTTCGGGCGCACGGGTCAGCGGCGCGGTGCCCAGGTCACCCGACTCCCCCAGCGGGGCCGTGCGGGCGCGGGGCGCGATGCTGGCGGCTGGCTCAACCGAGAGCGCCTCATCCGCTGGCGTGGGGGTCCAGTAAGACGCGGGCAGATGGGCCGGAGCCTCGGCCTGCTCGGTGGCGGCGGCGGTGGCCGTACCGGTTTCCGGCTCGATCTCGCCGGGCGGCGCCAGACTCGCTACCAGGGGAAGCGGGTCCTCTGCCGGGGCGATACGTGTCGCCGGGGGAAGCGGGTCCTCTGCCGGGGCGATACGTGTCGCCGGGGACGTGTCGCCTGCGCGGGTGGCACTTGCTACCGCGACCGCGACGGCCTCAGGCACACTCCCCACCGAAGCGGGGCCGGTGCCGTTCGTCGGGACGGCCCCCACCGGCGAATCGGCGGGGGGCGGCACGGCAGCGACAGGCCGCGCGGCGTCACACCGACTGCATCGTTCGGCGTCGTCTGGGTTTATCGCTCCGCAGTTGCCGCAAGTCCAGGTCATCGCGCTTCGCCTCGTACGAGTGGTTGATGGTCTATGGTCAGTGGGCGGTGATCTGTCAGCAGCGGAGCGGTGCCCACGATAGCGCTCCCCCACCCGGATCACCCTCGCTGACCCCTATTCCGTCGGGACCCGATAGATGAACTCTACCTTACCAAAAGCAATGGTCATGCCGTCTTCCAGCGCGTTCTCGCCGGTGCGCGCGCTGTTGACGAACGTGCCATTCTCCGAATTCAGGTCACGCAGCACAAACCCGGCGGAACCACGGCGCAGTTCGGCATGGCGCGGTGACACCGTTTGCCAGCCGATGAACTGGTCATCAATGACGATATCATTGTCCAGGCCACGGCCCACGGTGATCAGGTCGCGGGCGAGCACGAACTCTAGCTGCTCATCCACGCGGCTCAAGGTTTCCAGGTAAGGGGTGGTCGCTTCGACCTCGGGCAAGGTGCCGGACATCGCTGCCGCCACTGCCGAGCGCAGATCCTGCCCGCATTCATCACAATAACGCCGGTCAATGGGGTTCATAGTCTCACAGTTGGGGCACTTAACCATAGTCGGGGCCGCAGCCAACGTCGCCGGGATCCCCCCGGCAGAAGCCGCCACCGGCAGCACAGCAGTGGCCGCCGCGACCGGGGCCACCGCGCCGGACGGGGCGGATGCGGTGGTCACCGCGACCGGGGCCGGGTCCACCCGCGCCACAGCGGCGGGCGGGGCCAGCGGAGGCGGGGCCGCCGCCGGGGGCGCGGTCATGGACGCGGTGGCGGGCGCAGCCGGGCGGCGGGTAAACATGTAGGCCGCCGCGCCCGCGATGCCCAGCAGCACCAGCCCGGCAATAATCCACAGCCAGGGCGGCGAACTGCTGCTGGTCGTCCCGCCGGGCGCGGGGGTGGGGGCGGGCTGGGTGCCGGTATTTGTGTCGCCGGGGGGCGGGGCGACGACCGCCGGGCCAGCGGTGCCGACCGGGCCGGCACTCTGGCCGGTCTGCACCGGCAGGGCGGGAAGGCTCGTGTTCACCGCGGTCGGCAGATTGGCGTTGCTGGTGATGGTCGTGGTGCTGGTCACGCCCTGGCGGGCGGGGGCGGCGACCACGCGCCCGGTGGGGCGGGCAGCAGGGGCGGCCCCAACGCTGAACACAAAGGCCAGCAACGCGGTGACGGCCAGTAACAGCGCGCCGATCAGGCGCAGGCCGCGCCGAGGGGTGGGGTTATGAGAAGTGGGTACAACGGTTGCCATGCAGAACAATCCTCCGGTTAGAATGAGAAGATCCAGGGGTCAGCCCTGGTTGAATAGCATCTGAAGCTTGCCGATCTGGACGACATCGCCGTTGCGCAGCGGTATCGGACGGTTCGGAGCCAGGCGCATGTCGTTGACAAAGGTGCCGTTTTCGCTGTTCAGGTCTTCGATCGTGTAGCCGCGCGCGTCGGCCACGATCTGGGCGTGGCGGCGCGAGATATAGGCGTTCGGGTCGCTATAGGTCAGGTCGAGGTGCGGAAAGATATTCCGCGAAATGCTGCGGCGGCCAATGGTGAACGGGTTTTCGTTCTCCAGCAGCGGGCGCTCCCACAGCACCCCCTTCGCGCCCAGCACCTGGAGCCGCGCCGGGGGCCGGGCCACCAATGCGGTGCCACACCCGCCGCAAAAGCGTGCCCCCAGCTTGTTGATCCGCCCGCACACGGGGCAGCGCGGCCCCTGCGCCAGATCCACCGGCGAGAGCGGCGGCGGCGACGGCTGTGCGCGGGGCACCACGGGTTGGGCGGGAGCTTGCTGGGGCGGGGATATTTCCACCGGCGGGCGGGGCGGCGGGGCCACCTGGATCGGCGGCGGGGCGGCCACCTGGACCGGCGGTTGGGCCGGGGCTGTTGTCGGTGGCGGCGGGGTCAATATGGACCCCTGGATGGGCGGGGGTTGCACGGCCACCGGCCCCTCGGCAGGCTGCCAGGGGGGGGGCGGCACAAACGGGATGCCCAGGCAATCGCGCAGCCCCTGCTCGAACTCCCGCATCGTCTGGGGTCGCCGGGACATATCCTTGTCCATCGCCCGGATAATCAACGCCTCGGTCTGGGGCGACACGCCGGGATTCTGGTCGCGCACTCCCGTCGGCGTGGTCGCGGGGGTCGGCGGACGCCCGGTCAGCATGTGGTAGAGGGTGGCCGCCAGCGAATAGACATCCGAGCGGCGGTCGGTCTGCCCCTTGCCGAACTGTTCAAACGGCGCATAGGCCGCCGTGCCCATCGAGACAGTGTCTTTGCGCTTGCCGACCTTGTAGGTGCGGGCAATGCCGAAGTCGATCAGCTTGCACTGGCTGTTCGGCAGGACCATGATATTGGCCGGTTTGACATCGCGGAAGATGATCGGCGGGTCCTGGCTATGGAGGTAACGCAACACCTGGGCGATCTGGATCGCATAATAGAGGGCTTCGCGCTCCGGCAAGGGTTGGCCGTTGCGCCGCTCCAGCTTCTTCTCCAACGACTCGCCGGGGATAAATTCCATCACCAGATAGGGCCGGTCCTCCATGGTGAAGGCATCGGTGAAGGTCGGCATGTTGGGGTGTTGCAGGTGCTGGAGTATTTCGGACTCGCGGTTGAACGAGTCGAGCAGTTGCTTGTGATCCTCCGCCGCTGTAGCGGCATCGGTCACTTCGCCCGATGCTTCGGCTTCGCTACGCATCTCTTTAACCGCGACGTGCAGGCGGTTCTGGTTCAGGTCTTCCGCCAGGTAGACGGCACCCTGACCCCCACCACCAAGCACGCGCACGATCCGATAGCGGCCCTGGAGTACCGTACCGAGAGGAAGGAATTTGTACATGGCCTTATTATAGGGAGGCGTGCCTGCCTTGTCAACGCGGGGACGCGCTGCCAGGCACAGGAATATCCCCGATTTATGTAAATTCGGCGGTACGGCACAGGCGGCCCGCTTCTGTTATAATGCAGAGAGGAGTATAGCTATGGAACCCAACCCGCCGTCCCCGTCCCCGTCCCCGTCCCCCGAATCGCCCCCCTCACCCGCGCACCCCTGGTATGGCACCGTCGATTCCGAGGCGGCGCTGCTCGCCTGTATCGAGGCGCTGGGGATTGTGCCCCTGCGGGGGACCGCGCCGTGGCCGTCGCTGCTGGACGTGCGCGCGCCGGGGCTGAGCCTGTCCGAGGTCTGGAAGTGGGGCGGGGCGCTGGTGGCGCGGCGGCAGGTATTCTGCGGGCGGCTGCTGGGCGGCACCGGCGAACTGGCCTTTACCACGCTGCCCCTGTTCGTGGCCGGGTTCGCGCTGGCTCCGGGGGCCGACTACACCCAGGTTTATATGGACAAACAGATCAACATGACGGCGAAAGCGATTGCCGACCTGATCTCCACGCGGGGGCCGATGAAAACCCAGCAACTGCGCCAGGGGATCCGCCTGCACAAGCGCTTCCTGGCCCACGAGGTGCCCGCCGCGCTGGCCCAATTAGAACGCACCCTGCTGATCGTGGCCGGGGGACCGGAACTGGCGGCGGGCCGGGTGGTCGCTGCCCCACCCACCGAGGAAGCCCCGGCCCGGCCCACCGGCCCCCGCTCGCGCTGGAGCCGCCAGATCGCCAACGACCGCGACCTGCGCGTCTGGGAACTGACCGCACGCTGGGCACCGCCGGAACTGCTGGCTGCCGCCGACCGCCTGCGCGAACATCCCGCCGGGGCCCGCGCCACGCTGGCCCAGGCCGCCCGCGCCCTGGTGCCGGACGCCCCCGATACCGCGATCCGCGACTGGTTCGGCTGGAAGGTACTGCCGCCTCCCGCCGCCAGAGATAGCTAGCCCCGGAAGGGGGCGATAGACGATAGCCCACGGCGCGAGCCGTTAGGGCCGGGTTGAAAAATCAGGAGCACCGCCCCGTCATAGCCCCGGAAAGGGGCGACAGACGATAGCCCACGGCGCGAGCCGTGGGGCACGTAGCAAGAAGATCCCAAGCCCCAGAGGGGCGACAGAAATAAGGGCATAGCGAAGCGATCTCTTCTGTCGCCCCGCCGGGGCTGCACCATTAGGATGGTCCTCGCCCACGGTGGGACCGTGGGCTACTGTCTGGCACCCCCTCCGGGGCTATGCTCGTCTTTTCGTGTTTTCGTGCTGCCCATCTTCGCGGCAACTCGCTTCAAGCGGCTGAAAGGATCGAATTCCATGCGCCCTCGCGCGAATGGCAAAGACAACGATAACAGCACCAGCGCGGATCGCCTGCGGGAATTCCGCGCGCGCAACCAGGGGCAACAACCCCCCACCCGCCCGACCCCGCCGACCGCAGCCAACCTGGGCGGGACAATCGGCTGCATCGGAGCGGTCATCATCGACCTGCTGATCCTCAGCTCGGCCACGACGTTGTTGAGCACCTGGGTCGACTGGCAGTGGTTTGGCAGCCTGGGCTATCAGGCCGTCTACGGCACAGTGTTGACCACCCGTGGCGAGGTGCTGATCGGCACGGCGCTGGGGGCCGGGCTGTTTGCCTGGATCAACTGGTGGGTCGCGCGGCGGATCACCATGCCCGCCCGGCTCTACATCGGCCAGCAACCGCTGGTCGCGGCCAACGTGCTGCGCGCCGGGGCGATCCTGGGCACCATCTTGCTCGCGATCGGCATGGGCCTGGTCGCCTCCGACGAGTGGAGCACGATCCTGCGCTTTATCCAGCAGGTGCCCTTCGGCCAGACCGACCCGATCTTCGGCCAGGACATCGGCTTCTACGTCTTTTCGCTGCCGTTCTATGAGTTTATTCGCGGCTGGGCCATCGGCCTGATTATCGTCACAGCCATCGGGGCGGCGGTCATCTACGGCACCCGTCCCGGCCTGTTCGTCACCCAGGAGCAGCGGGTCAATCTCGACCCTCGCGTCGTCGCCCACCTGACTGTGCTGGCCGCGCTGTTCCTGATCCTGATAGGGCTGGGCTACCTGCTCAGCGGCTACAACCTCCTGTTCTCCGAACATACCCAGCTTTACGGCGTGAACTACACCGACGAACACGCCCGGCTGTTCGGCTACCGCATCTTGCTGGTGGTAGCGCTGGGCGCGGCGGTGCTGTTGCTGGCGAATCTGGTGCTGCGGCGCTGGGTATTGCTGGTCGGGGCGTTTGGCGTCTGGATTCTGGCCCTGGTGGTCGTCGGTGGCCTCTACCCGGCCTATGTCCAGAACTTCCAGGTGCAGCCCAGCGAACAGAATTTCGAGCAGCCCTATATCCAGAACCATATCGTCAGCACCCGTGCCGCCTACGGTCTCGACAAATTCACGGAGCGCCCATTCGACGCCGTGGAAAGCCCGACCCAGGCCGACCTGGCGACGAACCAGAACACGGTCAATAATATCCGGCTGTGGGACTATCGCCCACTGCTTGATGTGTTCACCCAGCTTCAGGCGATCCGCTCGTATTATGTGTTCAACGGCGTGGATATCGACCGCTACCCGATCGGCGGGGCCGAGCGCCAGGTGATGATTTCGGCCCGCGAGATGGACGTGACCCGCCTGCCCGATCAGGCCAGCACCTGGCTCAACCAGCACCTGGTGTACACCCACGGCTACGGCGCGGTGGTCGTGCCGGTCAACCAGATCGAGAGCGCCGGGTTGCCGCAGCTCTTGCTCAAAGACCTGCCGCCCCAGGCCAGCGACCCCTCCCTGGCCCTGACCCAGCCGCGTATCTATTACGGCGAGGCGGAGGAGAACTACGTTTTCGTCAACACCGGCCAGCCGGAATTCGACTATCCGCTCAGCAACGAGGTGGTGCTCAGTACCACAACGGCCCCGGTAAACGACACCGGCAACGCCACGACCGTCTATAGTGGGACGGGGGGGATCAAGCTGGGCGGCGTCCTGAGCAAGCTGCTCTTTGCCGTTCATTTCGGCGATGGCAACATCCTGCTCAGCGATTACATCAAGGACGATACCCGCGTGCTGATCCACCGCGACTTCCACGAGGCGGTGCAGCAGGTGGCCCCGTTCCTGAGCTACGACAAAGACCCCTATCTCGTCATCGCCGATGGCCGGCTCTACTGGATCCAGGATGCCTTCACTACCACCGACCACTATCCCTACTCGCTTCCTTACAACGGCGACTTTAACTACATCCGCAACAGCGTGAAAGTGGTCATTGATGCCTACAACGGCTCGATGAGCTTCTACGTCTTCGACCCGACCGACCCGATCATCCAGACCTACCGGCGCATCTTCCCCAGCCTGTTCCAGGATAAGGCCGCGATGCCCGCCGCCTTGCAGGCGCATGTGCGTTACCCAGAGAGCATGTTCAATGTCCAGGCGAACCTCTACGCCACGTTCCACATGACCAACGTCAGCACGTTCTATAACAAGGAGGACAAGTGGAACATTCCGACCGGCGCGGGCGGCGACCAGTCGCTGCCGATGGAAGCGTACTTTAACATCATGAAGGTGCCGGGCGAGGACCGCGAAGAGTTCTTGCTGATGCTGCCCTTCACCCCCAACACCCGGCAGAACATGATCGCCTGGATGGCGGCGAAAGGCGACGACCCGGACTATGGCCGGGTGGACGTGATCCGCTTCCCGCCGACCAAAACCATCTATGGCCCGGAGCAGATCGGCCAACTGATCAACCGCGACCCGCAAATTTCCTCGGACCTGTCGCTGTGGAACCAGCAGGGCAGCCGGGTCGTGCGCGGCAACTTGCTGGTGATCCCGGTCGCCCGCTCGGTGATCTATGTCGAACCGCTATTCATCCAGGCCAGCAGCGGCGGCGGACTGCCAGGCCTGCAACGGGTGATCGCCGTGGTCGGCAACGGAGTGGGCTATGACACCACCCTGCCCAAAGCCATTGCCTCGGCCTTCATCAAGGGGGCGGGCGGCATCGGCACCGTCCTTCCACCTCCGGCGGTGACTCCCGGCCCCAGCACGCCCACGGTACCCACACCGGGGATCATCCTGCCGGGCACGCCGTTTATCGGTACCCCCGGCGCGTGTGTGGGTGACGCCGCCACCCTCTCACAATCGGCCTTCGACCACTACCAACGGTCGCAGGACGCGCTGAAACGCAGCGACTGGACGACCTACGGCCAGGAGCAGACCGCGCTCGAATCCGACCTGCGCTGCTTGCAGCAAGTGACGAAGTAACGCAGGGGATAGGGGATAGGGATTGGGAGTTGGTGCTATTATGACACCAGCCACAAGATAGGCATCTTGCGGTTCTACTGCGGGATGCCTGTCTTGTGGCTAATGGGCTAAGCTGTATACGGCTCATCTAGCGGCGCGTCAGACTCTTCATGTGTATTATGTTGCTTGAGGAAGGCCGATAACGTGAAACGTTATAGCGTACTTGCCATCCTGATGATCAGTCTGCTGGCTGCATGTGGGCCGTTTCTGGCACCGCCGCCGCCCCGCCCGCCCGCTAGCCCGCTACCCCGCCCTACAGCGGTGACCGGTCCCCAACCCAACTCCAATGGGGCGATGGCGCGGGCGAACCAACGGGGCACCGGGGTTTATGCCGGACCCGCGATGATCAACCCCGGAGCGATCCTGTGGAAATTCCGCGTCGATGTACGGCCCGTCACCAGCAGTAGCAACCCCAACCTCTATGGCCGCTTGGGTTCCACCCCTGCTGTCGTACAAGGCCGGGTTTATGTGGGCGGGGACGAATATCTGTACGCCCTCGATGCCGCAACCGGGGCAGAGCAATGGCGCTTCAATACGCCCAATGGGTTCGTCACCTCGCCCGCCGTCGCGGGCGATACGGTTTATTTTGAAAGTGGCGACAGCACGTTGTATGCGGTAGTAGCCACGACCGGCAAGGAGCGATGGCGCTTTACCGATGCCAACGCAGTGCGGGGCGCAGGCGCAATCTTCACCGACCCGGTGGTCAGCGACGGTGTCGTTTATGTCGGTAGCGTGGAGGAGCGCGTGTACGCCCTGAATGCCTTTAGTGGGCGAGAGTTGTGGCATGTCGCCGTCGCGGGCAGTGTCGTAGATACCCCTGCGGTTGCCGATGGGCGTATCTACTTTGGGACCGCCCCTGCCCCGCCACCCGGCCCAACGGCGACCTTCTTCTACGCTGTCGATGCGCGGACAGGCGCGATTGTCTGGCGCGTTCCCCTGGATTCTGAGCCGTCCAGCCCCCCAGCCGTCGTCAATGGGGTGGTGTACGTCACCGGGGTTAGTCTCGGTGTATACGCGCTCGATGCGCAAACGGGCCAAACCAAATGGCATTATAACATTGGGATCGGCGACGCCCCGGCTGTGGCATACAACACCGTGTATATTAACGACGGCTACGGCCTCATCGCGCTTGATGCCGGGAGCGGAAACGAGCGGTGGCGCTTCCAACAGCCGGACGGGTTCAGCGTCAGCCCGACCATTGCGGGAGACGTGATATACTGCCCGACAATGGACTGGTACAACAATGCCCGGGTCAGCCAGCCCGGCAGATTGTATGCCGTGAACGCACAGACCGGTCAACTGATCCGGCGATTTCCGATAGCGGGTGACCTCTGGGACACAACCGCGATTGTTGACGGCGTGGCGTACCTCAAATCGAGCGACGGCTACCTGTATGCGATCCGCTAGAACGTCCAACCCTTACAAGCTTTTAAGCAGCCCCCAAATCCGGCGCAAACGCGCTGTCGCCCTCCGGGGGGCAAGCTGGTACATATCGTGCTTTCACCCCTTGTACTTAGCATGGAGGGATCACAATGAAAGCAGTAGCGGTGTTTCCGCGCAAGGCGGACAGCCTGCACCTGGCCGAGCTGCCCAAACCGGCGGTAGACGAGGTGCCCGACGGGCGGGGTGTGCTGGTGCGGATGTTGCGCGTGGGTGGGTGCGGCACGGATAAAGAGATCGAGGCGGGCGAATACGGGACCGCGCCGCCGGGAGCGGATTTCCTCGTCATCGGCCACGAAAACTTCGGGCAGGTGGAGGCCGTGGGAGCGAACGTGCGGGAATTGGCTCCCGGCGATTTTGTCGTCGCTACGGTGCGCCGCCCCGGCCACTCGATCTACGACCAGATCGGCCTGTCGGACATGACCACCGACGACACCTATTATGAGCGGGGGATCAGCCTGCTCCACGGCTACCTGACCGAGCATTATGTGGACTCGGCGGACTACATCGTCAGGGTGCCGTCGGCGCTGAAAGAAGGCGGGGTCTTGCTGGAACCGCTCAGCGTGGTCGAAAAGGGGATCACCCAGGCGTATGAGATCCAGCGCCGCCTGCACATCTGGAAGCCGCGCCGAGCCGCCGTGCTGGGGGCGGGGCCAATCGGGCTGCTGGCGACGCTGGCCCTGCGGCTGCGCGGGCTGGAGGTCGTCACCATCGCCCACACCCGCCCGCCCGATATCAACAGCGAACTGGCCGAAGCCATCGGCGCGCTGTATCTCAGCACCGAAGACACCCCACTCGACCAGGCGGCCAAAGACCACGGCCCGTTCGACATCATCTTCGAGGCGACCGGCTATTCACCGCTGGCCTTCGCGGCGATGGAGGCGCTGGGCAAGAACGGGGTGTTGGTCCTCTCCAGCGTCACCGGTGGCGACCGCACGATCAAGATCGACTCCGATTGCATCAACCTGGGGTTCGTGCTGGGCAACAAAGTCATGGTCGGCACGGTCAACGCCAACCGGGAGTATTTCGAGATGGGCGTGCGCGACATGGCCCAGGCGTCGGTCGAGTATCCCGGCTGGCTGCCCCGCCTGCTCACCCACCCGGTCCACGGCCTCGACCAGTATGCCGAGTTCATGCGCCTGCTGACCGGGGCCGAAAACGCAATCAAGGTCTACCTGGAAATAGCGGAGTTGCCGCAGTAATACAGGCACCACGAAGGACACGAAGGGCACGAAGTTACCGGAAACCTTCGTGCCCTTCGTGGTGCAAACACCCCGCTAGACAACCCCGCCCCACTGTGCTAAAATCTCCCCGTTGCTGGCGGCTATTCGCAGAGGAGATCGGCAAGGGGGTGCCATGATCGGGCTGATCCTGCGCTATCGGGTCCAGTTGGCCGGGCTGTTGCTGGTGGGGATTTTGCTCGGGGTGGGAATGCTGGTGTGGGGGCCGCCGTTGGTCGGGGCACCACCGGGCGCATTGGAGGTGGTCTTGCCCGTGCAGACCGTGACTTCCGTCCCGGTGGTGCGGATGATCGGGGCCGCACTGACCCCGCCGCCCATCGTCCCTACGCCCACAGTCGCACCCGCCACGCTGAAGGTCTACGTGGTCGGGGCGATTGCCCATCCTGGCGTCTACCCGCTGTTCGAGGGTGACCGGATCGAGGACGCCGTGCGCGCCGCCGGGGGTGCCCTGGCCGATGCCGATCTGGATAGCATCAATCTGTCGGCGCGGGTGCAGGACGAAGAGCAGATCCGGGTGCCCCACCGGGGCGATAGCTCGGCCACCCCGCTCCTCAGCACACCCACTGCCGCGCCTGCCGTTGCCGGGTCCGTGCCCGCCGCTGCCGGGACCACCGCTCCCGTCGCTGCTGGAGCCGCTGCCGCCGCGCTACCTGCCGCTCATTCGGTCAACATCAACAGCGCCGATGCGACGACTCTGGCAACCCTCCCCGGCATCGGCCCGGTGTTAGCCGGGCGCATCATCGCCTATCGCACTGCCCACGGCCTGTTTGCCCACATTGAGGACATCAAGAAGGTGTCCGGCATCGGGGACGCGACCTTTGCTAAGATCAGCGCTTATATCAGCACCGGCCCTTGAACCGGCATCCCGATCATGCGGGACACGACGAAAAAGGCCCCAGGCCCGTCTCTGTTGAGAGGCGCACCTGGGGTTTTTTGGAAACAGCAGCCCCGCTGATTAGCGAGCGCCGGTAATCGCGTTGTGGATGATCTTGCTCGCCTGACCACGGATGGCCGTGTTGTTCGGGCGGAACGTGCCGTCGGGGTAGCCGCTCAGGAGCGTGTGGGCGAACGCCGTCTCGACGTAGGGGAAGAAGGTGCTGCCGACCGGGACATCGCTGAAGGTCGCGGTGGCCGGGTTTGCCAGCGGCCACTGCCGCGCCACCACCATGATCTTGGCGATCTGGCCCCGCGTCAGGTTGTTGTTCGGGCGGTAAGTGCCGTCAGGGTAGCCGCTGACCACTCCATGCTGCACCGCCGTCTCGATGTAGGCGAAGAAGGTGCTGCCAACCGCCACGTCCTGGAAGGTGGCCTGGGCAGGCGTCACCAGCGGCCATTGCAGCGCCAGCACGGCGACCTTGGCAACCTGCCCACGGGTGATGTTATTGTAGGGCCGGAACGTGCCGTCGGGGTAACCGGAGATAGCGCCCAGGCTGGTCAGGTTCGTCACCGCCGCGTAGAAGTAGTCAGTCGGGTTGACATCGCTGAACCCTGGTCCAGGCGTGCCCGGTGTGCCAGTCACCTGGGGTGTGCCGGTCGTGCCCGGTGTGCCGGTCACCTGGGGCGTGCCGGTCGTGCCCGGTGTGCCGGTGCCGACCGCTGTGCCCGTGCCGACCGCCGTGCCGGTGCCGACCGCTGTGCCCGTGCCTTCCGGCGTGCCCGTGCCGACCGCTGTGCCCGTGCCGACTGCTGTACCCGTGCCGACCGCTGTACCCGTGCCGACTTCGGTGCCCTGGCGTGCCGGGTTCACCCCGTCCGCCTGCGCCGCATATGCCGCCCCACCGCCCGACAGCGCACCGGAGAAGAGCACTGCCGCCATTATCGGCAGGCACAACACCGCAACGGTCAACAACCAGCGGTGAAAAGATGTATGAGTATGATGAGTTCGTGATTCGTTATACATGGATATTGCTCCTTATTTCCTATGGAATAGATTATTTTCTGCATTCTTGCAATAAATGATTTATTGCTCAGTATATGATACGAAGGTAGGTTACACCTGCCGTCGAGATTTTCCCCTCCAAATCTACTACCTATCGATCCTTGCATTGAAGCATACGCCGGGGTGTTACAGATCGCACGGGAACGCGACCAAGCCATAAGGCGGAGGCACAGTCGGTTGGCGTGCGCCAACCCCACCCTGTCATCCTGAGCGCAAGCGAAGGATCTTGTTAGGGCCGCCTGATCGTTGACGAAGATCCGATCACTTACCTCCGCACCTCTGACCCCAAAGAAGATCCTTCGCTGCGCTCAGGATGACAGGGTGGGCAACCAGCAGCACTCGACTGCGCCTCCGCCGTAGCCAAGCCAGTGGAGTACCGATGCGGTGTAAACCATCATGGGTGGAGCAGATAGGAAGTATCGGGAAAGGGGGGAGCGGCGCAGCTCACCAGGCGAGCGCGCCGGTGGAGGCCAGCATGGCCCGCAGGCGATCGGCGTTGTAGATCGCGTGGCAGTCGGGGTCGTTGTTGAAGTAGATGTAGACATCGTGCCCGGCGGCGGCATCCCCGGCGAGGCGTTCGGCCCAATGCCCCAACTCGCCATCGCTCAGGCCCACGCCATAGAGTCCGCCGTGGACGCGCAAATAGCGGAACGGCCCGACCCAGGGCGTCTCCACCGGGGTATAGTGCGCCCCGCCGATGGCGATCACCTGGGCGACCCCGGCCTCCTCCAGCAAGCGGGCGATCTCCGGGGTGTACCAGCTACGATCGCGGAACTCGATAGCCGCGCGGTGCCAACGGGGCAAGAGGCTCAGGAAATAGGCCAGGCGCGGAACGTCAGCGCGCCATCCAGGGGGCAGTTGATAGAGCGCCGGGCCAAGGTGCGATCCCAACCCTTCGGCCACCCAGACGAATTTCCCCACCGCCCAATCCACCTGATAGAGCTTCTTCATGTGGGTAATGAAGCGGCTCGCCTTTACCGCATAGGAGAAGTCGGGCCGATCCGCCATTTGCGCCGCCCACGACTCGAAGTTGGCGCGGGTCGGCAGGCGATAATAGCTGCGGTTGATCTCGACCGTGGGGAACCGGGCGGCATAGTAGGCCAGCCAGTCCTTCTGGCGCAGCTCAGGCGGGTAGAAACACCCCTTCCAATGCGGATACACCCACCCCGATGTCCCAATCCAGATCGTGCCCATCGCCCTTGCCCTCCCGCGCATCCTGTTGCGGGCTATCAGGGCATTTCTCGTGCCAGGACGAGTTGCGGCGTGGCATCCGGCGCGATCACCGGCGGATCTCCCAGCCCAGCAGCGCCGCCAGGATCGCCGATTGCACGATCTGCACCGGCACCATCAGTCCCTTGCCGATCCACAACGGCGGGTAGTCTACAGCGGTGGGCGACCAGCGTTGCTGCAAATAGGCCACCCCGCGCTCCAGCACCACCGACGGCACACAATGCCCGGCGTCGCGCCAGACCAGCAGCGCCAGCACGGCATAGGCGGTCTCTTCCAGGGTGGCGGTGTGATAGTGCCCCCACCCGCCGTCGGGCCAGGGGGTATGGATAATCCAGTCGATGGCCGGGGCCACCAGGGCGGGGGCGAAGTCGTGAGCGGCCAGCGCCACATGGCCCGTCGTATAGTAGGGGCTGATGTGCCACTTATCAAGCCAGAAGTTGCCGGGCTGCCGCACCGCGTGGAGGAACGTCACAATTTTCTCTATGCGTGCGGCGCGCTCGACCCGGTCGCAGTAATGCAGCGCATCGAGCACATGGGCGTTCGGGCTGATCGACGGGTTCCGCTCCAGCAGGTGGCAGCGGAAGTAATAATCCTCTTCATACTGGTAGAGCAGGTGCGGATCCTGATCATACCCGGCCTTGCCCAGTACGGCGAAGCAGACCCCGGTCGTGTTGGCCTCCTTGACCGAAGAATACAGGGTCGCCGTCCAGCCGTCGGGCTGGTGCGTTTCGTCCAGAAACCGGAGCAACGGCTGCGTCAGCTCGGGCATAACCTTGTACAGATCGGGCACCGCGTGCTGGAAGTGGAGCAAGGCCCAGCTCTTTTCCCAGGTTTCCAACGGCCAGTAGGTAGGCGCGCCGCCGTCCATGCTGCCCTCGCGCACGGCGCGTTGCACATAGCCCCCGGCTGCCGGGTCGCCGGGGCGGTGTTGCAGCAAGAACGCGGTGGCCGAGGGCGACCCGGCGACCCCGCCGGTCGGCTCTTGCACGCGCTCGGCCCGCCGCAGATCAAACCCATCGCCCAGCGCCTCCAGGTTGGTTGCGAGCGGCATCTGGTAGTCGTAGGCCAGGTGCAGGGGTGCCCGGGCCAGCTTTTCCGCCCGCAGCCGCAGCACTCCGTCGAATGCCGCATAGGGCAGCGGCAGGTTCTGCGCCTGGGCCTGGTCCAACAGCAGGGGGAACAACAACTCGAAGCCGACGGTTTCCCCCGGATCATGAGCCAACCGCCCGGCGTTGCGCCAGATATAGGACACACCCTGCCGGACTCGTTCCTCGTCCGCCGGGTCATCGTGCCATTCGCGTAAGGTCAGGATCGCCCGCAAGGTGCAGAGCAGCCGGTCGTGGTAATAGTCCCAGGACACGCCCCAGCTTCCGTCAAAATGCTGATGCTGCCGGAGCCACTCCAGGCACTCTGGAAACTGCGGAGCGGTGGGGTCCCCAGGGGCGCGCAACGTTGCCACCCAGGCGGTATCGTAGGCGCACGAATCGATGCGGTTTGCACCAACCTCGGCGAGAAAGGTGCGAACTTCAGTAAAAACAGACATAGGTGCCCTCCCGTGGCAGTGCCGGCAACGCCTGATATGTATATTTCGGGACAGGGCTAGTCACCAGGGTCCTATCACACAAGCGCTTGCATAAACGTATAGCGCTTCTTCGGTACATGCTGATCTGGCTGTGTAATAGTCGCTGGGAAAAGCAGAAGCGTATTACGTTAAGTGTGCGTATCGTACAGGCGTGTATTTGCCCTCATGGAAGTATCATACACCGGCGGCACTGACAAAACGCTGACAGAACCGGGGCGGTCGCGCTGATACGGTAAGCAAACCCAACAACAGCCAATGAATGCCGCTTCTTTATCCCCATCAGCCTGTCATCCCGACGGAGAACCCCCGACGAATAGCGGCCCCGCCTGCGCGGGTATCCCGCTGAGGATGACTGTGTATAACACCCCGCCCACTGCCTGGCGGTTCAGGCGGCAGGGACAGCAAAGGCGTCAGAAATCAGAAAAAGGTCACCATAGAGACACAGAAGACCCGGAGCGTTTAAAGCGCGCCGGGTCTTCCGTGGTCAACGGGCGTTACTTGTAGTCCAGCACCACGATTCGCGGCTGGGCGGCGTCTGTACCCTTCAGATCCGGCGGCTTGACCGTCCAGGTGTGGCCGGGGCGGATCACATCGCGGTAGCCCGCCAGGAAAGCATCCACCGGGGCGAGCGGCGACACCGAGGCCGGAGTCTTGTAGTGGATCGGGATGACCACCTTCGGCTTAAGCTGGGTCACGATCTGGGCCGCCGCTGTGGCGTCTAGCACCGACCCCCCACCGACCGGCAGGAACAGCACGTCGGGCTGGGGCCGCAGCAGCGGCGACTGGGGCAGGGGGCCTTTCAACCCGCCCAGGTGAACCATGTAGAGGCCGGGGCTATCGATCACCCAGACGCCGTTCGGTCCGGCCTGATCGCTCCCGCTCTGGCTCTGCACCGCCTGGATATGGGCGTCGCTAAGCTGGGCGTCCAGCGGGACAAATTGCCCGTTGTGCGCCGCAATCAGCACATTGTCGCTGTTGGCCGCCGCCTGGTAATTGTAGTCGGGATCATCTCGGCTGATCAGCAGCGCGTTGACCATGCCCAGGAACGGCAGCGTGTAGCCGCTGGCCGGGCTGGGCGGGTCCACCAGGATCGTGTTGCCGTCAGGCGTGATCAAGAGCACTCCCGACTGGCCGAACCACTGGACGGTCAGGCTGCCCGACACTGCCGGGGGTTGGGTCGCCGGGACGGGTGGGGTCGCCGGAGGCGTGGAGGCACCGCCTACGCTCGGGGTGGGCGATCCCGACGACGGCGGGAGCACGATGGTCGCGGGCACCACCGTGACCGAAACCGGGGTGGGGCTGGCCGGGACCACGGTGGCGCTCGGCAGCGGCGGCACCGGTGTAAGGCTCGGCGGCGGCGGCACGGCGGTGGGGCTGGGCGGCAGCGGGATCGGCGTGAGGCTCGGCGGCACCAGCGTGGGCGGCAGCGGCGCGGTCGTCACCGTGGCGGGCACCGGCAGGGGAGTCGCGCTCGGCGGGGCCGGGGTCGCCGTGGCGAGGACGACGGTGGGTGACGGTTCCAGTGTGGGCGGCACAACCACTGCCAGGGTCGGCGTGGGCACCGCCGGGGCCGGGGTCGCCGTCGCCAGGGCAGTTGGCATCACGGTCGGGGTCGGCGTCAGGCTGATCCCACCGCCGCTGGGGCGAGTGACGAAGAAGACGACCAGTGCCAGCAACAGCAGCGCCCCTACCCCACCCAGGATCCAGGGCAGCGGCGTGCGGCCCCAGGGTGCCCCGCCTGCCGGAGGGGGCGGTGGGGTGCCCCCGCCGTAAGTGCCAGTGGGCGGCCCCCCCAGCGTGCTCGTCGGCGGCACCGGCGTGGCCTGCGTCGGCTCATAGAGGGGATCATAGGCTGGGGCAGGCGGCAGCGGCGGCAGCACCGGGCCTGCCGGATTCACCCGCGTGGGGTCGGACGACCCGCCCACCGGCACCTGGGTGGTAGGCGGAATCTCATAGGGATTCTGGTCGGGTAAATATCGCGTCGGATCGCCCCCTTCGGGGGGCGGCTGCGCGTTGGGATCGCGTGTAGACATGCAACATGCTCCTTGTACGGACGTAGTGGTCAGTGGTCAGTGGTCAGTGGTCAGTATTGGAAATTGGAGGACACGAGCGGGAAGTTTATCCGTTATACGTGCATGGCCCTAAACTGATAGGACCAGGAATTGCTGATCACTGACTTCTGATTTCTGACTTCTGATTTCTTATCTATAAAACGAACGAACCCGCCGAACGGTGCGCCCGGCGGGCAGATGTGGTATAATAGAAGTAGCAAGTTTGTTCTAATTTAGAAGCGTTGCCGGACGTGATAAGCTGAAGGAGTGGTGCTGTGACTGATGTAGAAGATCGCGTTATATCGGGCAAAGCCGGCGAGGAAGAACGGAAGATCGAGCAAAGCTTGCGCCCGCGCCGCCTGGTCGAGTATATCGGCCAGGAGCGGGTGAAAGAGAACCTGGAGATCTCGATTGCGGCGGCCAAGAATCGCAAAGAGCCGTTGGACCATGTGCTGTTCCACGGGCCACCCGGCCTGGGCAAGACCAGCCTGGCGATTGTGCTGGCGAACGAGATGGGCAGCCAGCTCAAGACCACCTCCGGCCCGGCCATCGAACGCCCCGGCGACCTCGCCGCGCTGCTGACCAACCTGCAAAAGAACGATATCCTGTTCATTGACGAGATCCACCGGCTGAACCGCGCCGTCGAAGAGGTGCTCTATCCGGCGATGGAGGACTTCGCGCTGGATATCATCATCGGCAAAGGCCCCAGCGCGCGGAGCTTACGGCTCAAACTGCCGCGCTTCACCATCATCGGCGCGACCACCCGGCTGGCCTTGCTCTCCTCCCCCTTGCGTGACCGGTTCGGCTCGGTCTACCGCCTCGATTTTCAGACGCAGGAGGCGATGCAGACGATCATCGTCCGCTCCTCGAACATCCTGAACGTGCCGATTGAGGAGGACGGGGCGCGGGAGATCGCCCGGCGCGCGCGCGGCACGCCCCGCATCGGTAACCGGCTCTTGCGCCGGGTGCGCGACTTCGCCCAGGTGCGGGCCGACGGCATCATCACCGCCCCGGTAGCCGAGGACGCGATGAGCCGCCTCGATGTGGACCCGCTCGGTCTGGACGAAACCGACCGCCGCTTGCTTCACGCGATCATCGAGAAGTTCGGCGGCGGGCCGGTGGGCATTGATACCGTCGCCGCCTCGATCAGCGAGGAGTCCGACACGCTGGAAGACGTGTACGAACCGTTCCTGCTCCAACTCGGCTTCCTCCAGCGCACCTCGCGAGGCCGCATCGCCACCCCCCACGCCTATGCCCACCTCGGCCTGACCCCGCCTCGCCGCGCCGGAGAAGGCGAGAACATCCAGGTCGCTATGCCGCTGTAGAGCCAAGCGATGAGCGATGAGTGGTTTGGCACTTATCGCTCATCGCTCTTTTGTGTCCCGCAACCTTGCGCCCCGTAGCCCGTTGTTGATCATAGAAGGCACTGACCTGTGACCCGGCACACAGCCCTGCCCTATTTGCGAAGAACGCCTTTGTAGAGCAACAGTCTCAGGAGGGCAGCAATGAGCAGATGGTATGCAGTCAAGGTTGCGTTGTGTAGTTGTGTGGTCGTCGCCATCGGGGGCGTGCTCAGCCTGATGCTGGGCAGCAGCAGCGGGGTGAGCCAGGCGGCACCGCCGCAACAAGAGGGGCAGTTCTGCGGGCCGGAGTGGCACCTCTTTCCCGGCGCGAACGGGGGGACGATCTACGGTAGCCTCGCCTCTGTGGCGATCGCCGCCCCCAATGACGTGTGGGCGGTGGGCAATGGGATGCAGGCGCTGATCGAGCACTGGAACGGGCAGACCTGGAGCCAGGTGCCAGGGCATGGCATCTTGGAAGCGGTAGCCGCCGCCGGCCCGGCGAATGTCTGGGCGGTCGGGGCAGAAACTGTGCAGCATTGGGACGGCAGCACCTGGCAGGATGTCCCGGTCGTGATCAGCCCGACCAATGCTATGTATGACCTGTACGGCGTGGCAGTGGCGACGGCCAACGATGCCTGGGCGGTTGGCACGTATCGCTACGGCCCGGCGCGCTTCGGGTACACGACCGGCGCGCTGGCCCTCCATTGGGATGGCGTGCAGTGGAGCCAGGTGCCGGTGCCCTCCGACCCCGAGTCCAACCTCCTGCGCGCTGTCACCATCATCGGCTT
>JBBSAN010000012.1:0-23472 GCA_038252265.1 Chloroflexia bacterium | reverse complement strand
GGCAGATTATCTCGACCGCCACGGGAACACGGAGATGAAAGCCCGGCGCCTCATCCACCAGATGGAGCAACTCGGCTTCACCGTGACGGTGACCCCCGCTGCGGCGGCCGCTGGGGGTTAGTATTTCAGAGCAGTCGAGCTCAGCACAGCGATCAGGGCGAGCGGAAGGGACATCGTAGCCTCCAGGGTGATAGGGCAGTCGTCAGCTTCTATCGTACACCACGCAGCGGCGCGGGCTCTCCTCCGACCCTATTCAGTTAGAACTGTACAAAGTTGAGCTTAGCCTTTCTCCCCTATCTTGCCCAGAATTGATTACTCTCTTCCAGATCGGCCAGAGCAGGTACTGTCGCCTGCTCCAAGCGTATGGCCTGCCCAATGTCCCAAGCCGTCCACCTCGCCTCATCTATCGTTGTGTGCTTTAGCGACTTCGCGTAGGCCTCGGCAGATAGTGTTGTGAGCCAAGCAAGTGTTGGGGCGGCACGGATTGCGACCCTTACGACGACCCGCGCCCGCCACAATTTAGCAGCAGGATTTGAGGTTCGTCTTAGGATACCTACTATCTGCCGCGGTAAATCATATTTCAAGAGCATAGCCCTGGGCCAGCAAGACGGCCCTTTCCCGGCTGAGAGCGCGACCTCTAGGCTGGCGCCGGTGCGACCGGCGCAGCGGTCAATTCCTCCAGGCGAGTTGCCAGCACGCGGATACTGCTATCGGCCAATCCCGGCTTGGCCGCCAACAGCAGGCGGAAATCGTCCTGGGCGTTCCGCAGCGCCGTTAGGGCGGTGCGGGTGACCCAATGGGCGGCACGAGGGCGGCGCGTGAACAGCGCCATTTCACCGATTCACCGAGAATGGTCGGGGCCGTGTGCCGCGCGATCATGCCGAGATCAGCCCCGACGATCTCGACTTCGCCACTGACGACGGTATAAACCGCATCGCCAGGATCGCCCTGTGTGATCAAGCGATCCCGGCGATATCAAGCGCAAAACAGACTTCGAAGCAGCCGTTGGATCATCAACCTGCTGTACTATGCGCTGGTTGTATCTTCACCCCATCTCGTGCACGATTGGTACACGGCTGGCCTTTGGAGCAGTGGCACACAGCCTCGATGTGCCCAACCCCAAAATTTTCTAATGTGGTATAATACTAATCGCCTGTAATCTTATTACGGCGCGTCACACTGGAACCCCTCACCACGCGGAAGAAGGGAGGCCCAGCTACAAAGCCAGGGGTACCGGACTTGATAAGCGAGCCGCGCGGAGAATCGAAACACCAAGCCGCATCAATGATTGATTACGCTTTAGGAGGGAACGATGAGACAACACCGCTTCTCAGTACTGATGGTACTGACCCTCGTCCTGGCAGCGATCACGCTGCTCTGGGCACGCTCCGCCAATGCTTACCTGCCTAGCTCCATTGCGGCGATGCCCGCGTCCAGCCGGGCAAACATTAGTGCCGCCAGCCAGCCGGTGGCAGACCCGCCCGGCCAGACCAAGCCAGGCAAGGAAGATTCGGTTTCCCCACCGAATGTCAAGAACCCGGCCAACTTAGAGGTGGCCGCAACCAACGGCGATGAGGTTAACCCGCCCCAGGCCGCGAATCCGGCGTCCGCTGCTCCCGTCCGGCCTCCACCTCCAGCGCAGGCTCCGCCGGCTTCCCCGCGCCAGGCTCCCCTCGCCACCTGTACCTCCACCGGCACCGGCACCTGGAGCACTGCCGGTATCTGGAGCTGCGGCTTCGTCCCCACGGCTGCCGACGATGTGGTCATTGCGGGCAGCACGACCGTCACCATTGACACGGCAGCGGTGGCCCTCAACGTCACCGTCAACTCCAATGGCATCCTGACCTGGGACGCCACCACCGCCTACACCCTGATCGTGGGCAACAACGTGACTGTGGCGGGCGGGGGCGCGTTCAACGGGCCGGCCACCGGCACGGTGACCAGCCACATGCTGACCATCGGCGGCACGCTGACCAACGACGGCCAGGTGGACTTCAACACCAACGGGGGCACCGCCGGTGCCGACCTTACCTTCACCGGCGCGGCCAACGTCACCGCTCAGGGCAGTGGCGGCGGCTGGAACTTCCGCAACATCATCGTCAATAAGGGCACCTCATCGGCCAGCGTCCTCAACTGGAATCCCCCGGTCTTCTCCGTCCAGAGTACGGGCTTCCTCACGTTACTCAATGGCACGTTCGAGCTGTCCGGCCCGTTCACCCTGTCCAACCCGGTCTTCCCGGCAGCGGCCTATACCATTCCGGCCACCACTGGCTTCTGGCTGAACAACGCCAACATGACCGTCTCCGGGCAGAATGGATCGCCGACCAACAACGGCCTGCTCCGCGTCACCGCAGGCACCTTTAACATGGGCACCGTCGGCACCAATGTCATGGGGGCGGGGGCTGGCGCATCCTTCCTCATCGAGGGCGGCACCATGAACGTGGCGGGCCGCTTGACCTCGGCCAACGCCGTCACCTACACGCAGTCGGGCGGCGTGGTCAATATCTGCGTCGCGGGCGGCTGCGCGGCCTCGCCCATCTTCGGCTTCACCTCCGTCCTGCCGACCAATGTCATGAACATGTCGGGCGGCACGATCAATATGGTGAACAGCAACACGTTGACCACCGCCGACTGGAACCAACTCGGCACGATCAACTTCACGGGTGGCACCGTCCAGTTCGGCACCGCCGCCACCGCCACCAACTTCAACTTCCGTATGCAGGGTAACGCCCCGAACGTGGTTGTGGATAACACCACCAACAACAAGACGCTCCTGCTGACGGCGACAGCCTATGTCTACGGCAACTTCACCATTCCCACCGGCGCGACCCTGAACCTGAATGCCACCATTCTCGATCTGTTCGGCAGCACCTTCACCAATAATGGCACCCTGGCCGGGGGCCTCGCCTCTGGCTTCGCCACCAGCCGCCTGCAATTCGTGGGCGCGGTCGCGCAAACCTACACCGGCGCGGGCACGGCAGGGTCGGCTGCTGACCCCATCTTCGCCTTCGGCCTCATCAACCGGGGCGGCGGCGTGACCTTTGACCCGGCCAGCCCGCCCTTCTACGCCGCCCGCCTGCTCCTCTTCTCTGGCTCGCTGATCAACACCAACAAGATCAACCTGATCCAGCTCACCACCAATGCGATGGTCATCCAGCGCGGCGGCGTGGCCTACCAGCCCCCCGGCAGCGCCGATGTCGCGCCGACCATCCCCGTCCCTACGTTCCTGATCCTGGTCTACTCGCAGGCCACTACCGCGGTCACCACCGGCGTAGAGATTCCCGCCAGCCGCACCATTGTCAGCCTGCAAGACTTCAACACCAACGGTATCACCCTGGCCGGCGGCCCGCTGACCGTCACCGGGAATAATGGGGCGGCCCCCGATAGCGTGGGCCTCTTCCTGGGCGGCACCGCTGCCGGCACGGCTGGCGGCATAATAACCACCACCGCCGCTAACCTGATCACCGCCACCGGCACCGGCATCAACGCCATCGCGGGCGGATCGGGCCAGGCCTATGTGAGGGGGCCGCTAGCTCGCACCCTGCCGGCCAGCCTGGTCTCCGGTAGCACCTATGTCTTCCCGGTGGGCAAGGCCACCTACAAGGAATTCGACCTGGTCAATCCGACCACCAATGCGGGTGGCACCGTCGTCGTGCAGGCCGAGGCGTTCGACGCCGACTCGGGCGGCACGGGCGGCACGGGCCTGGACGATATCAACCACAACCGCTATTGGAACGTCCAGATCACGGCGGGCGCGGCTAACTTCACCAACAGCAGCGTGCGCGTGACCGAGTTGAACTCCACCGGCAACGCGCTCGGCCAGTCGGCCACCCAGGCCGGGGCCTACGCCTCGGTCGGCGGCACGCTCGCCGCCGCGACCGTCCAGTCGTCGGCGGCAGTCACATCCCTCGGCTATTTCGCCGTTGGTCGGCTCACCGGCACGACCACCTTCCCCGGCGGCACCTACACCGTCGGCCCCGGCGGCACCTACGCGACCCTGACTGCCGCGATGGCCGACCTGAGCGGCAAGATCATCACCGGCCCGATCCTCTACAGCCTGCTGCCCACTTACACATCGGGGGGCGAAACGTTCCCCATTGTCGTGCCAGCCAACGGCGGCTCGAACGCCACCAACACGATCACCATCAAGCCCGCCGCAGGCGGGACTGTCTCGATCAGCGGCTCATCCGCCAGCGCCATCCTGGAACTGCTCGGCGCAGATTATGTGACCGTGGACGGCTCGAATGCGGTCGGCGGCTCGACCCGCGACCTGACGATCCAGAACACCAACACGGTCGCCAGCGCGGCGGTCTGGGTCGCCAGCCAGGGCGCTAACGCCGGGGCGACCTACGCTACCCTCAAGAACCTCAACATCCACGCCGGTCTCGCCAGCAACACCACCGGTATCTTCGGCATCTTCGCCGGCGGGACCACCGTGGGCACGAGCGGTGACGACAACGACTACCTGACCATTCAGAACAACGCCGTGGACACCGCCTATGAAGGCATCGCCGTCCGCGTTGCTACCGTCCTCAACGGCGAGAACGACGGGCTGAACATCAACAACAACGTCATCGGCAACGCTACCACCGCCAACTCCGTGACCTTCCGGGGCATTGAGGTTCTCGGGGCGGGCTACCCGGTGATCACCCAGAACGAGACCTTCAACCTGTTCACCACGTTGATCAGCTCCAACATCGCCGGGATCGAGCTAGGCTCGACCGTCTACTACGCCCAGGTCACCCGCAACAAGAGCCACGACCTTGATAATGAGAATACGGGCCAGTGGGGGGCCTACGGCATCTACAACTCGACCAGCACCAACAACTTCAGCAACTCCTTCGTCAACAATGCTATCTGGGGCGTCACCAATTACGGCTATACCTCCCCCTCCTTCAGCGCCGTCGGCATCCGCCTTACCGGGGGCGCAGGCCACAAGGTCTACTTCAACAGCGTGAATATGTCTGGCACGCAGACCCTCGCCACCGGCGTCTCGGCGGCCTTCGCCGCCGACTCGACGACCGATGCCGGCCTCGACCTGCGCAACAATGTCTTCGTGAACAAGATCACCGGCGGCAGCAAGCAGTACGCGACCTATCTATCCTCGCAGACCGCGTTCGGCACCTCGGCCCTCACCGGCTTCGGCACAAGCAATTACAACGACTACTACTCCACCGGCACGGGCAATGTGGGCGGCTTCCTGAACTTCTTTGGGGTGGACCACACCAGCCTGACCGCCTGGCGCGCCTCTACGCAGAATGACGTCAACTCGATTAGCGCTGACCCGCTCTTCGCCTCCAATAGTAACCTGATACCGCTGCCGGGGTCCCCCCTGCTGGGGGCCGGGCAGACGATTGCCGGGATCACCACCGATATCCTGGGCGTCACCCGGAACAATCCGCCCAGCATCGGGGCCTATGAATACTCGACCGCCGGTGCGCCGACGGCCACCCCGACGGCCACGCCGACCAACACCGTTGGGGCGACGGCCACGCCGACCAACACCGTTGGGGCGACGAACACGCCGACCAACACCGTCACGAACACGCCCACGGTGACCGCGACGCCCACCTGCGGCGGGCCAGTCAGTTGGGTAAGCGGCCCGGTGCTTAGCCCTGGTCGCACCCTCTTCCAGGGTGGGGTGGCCGGCGACGGCAACTTCTATGTGGCCGGCGGCCAGGCCACCGGGGCCGGAACGCCCGTCGCCAACGCCGAACGCTTCGTCACCAGTAGCTCCACCTGGAACGTACTCGCCCCGCTGCCAGCGGTGGTCGGTCAGGTGTCGGTCGGCGCGGCGGGCAACAAGGTCTATGTCGCCGGTGGCTTCATCGGTGGCACCTCTATCACCTCGACCCTACGCATCTACGACATCCCCAGCAACACCTGGACCTTCGGCGCTTCCATGCCGGGGTCCGTGGAAGCCGGGGCTGGCGCGGTGCTCAACGGCAAGTTCTACGTGATGGGCGGCGACGACTTCAATAACGCCCTCGCCACCAACTACATCTACGATATCGCCAGCAACACCTGGACCACCGGCGCACCCATGCCAGCCGTGCGGACCAATACCGTGGGGACGGCGGTCGGCAGCCTGGTCTACGTGTTCGGCGGGGCCGATGCGGGCTTCGCGGCGGTGGATACGCTGTTCAGCTACAACCCGGGGACGAATAGCTGGACCACCCTGGCCCCGGCTAACACGGGGGGCCTGGGCGAATACGGCGGCATCTCGCTATACACCGCTGGCAGACTGCTGGTGACCGACGGGGCCACGACCGCGTTCGTGCCTTCCGTCACCACCCATATCTACGACATCGCCAGCAACACCTGGAGCGCCGGTCCGAGCCTGCTGCAAGCCCATGTGGGCCATGCACAGGGCCTCTTGCCTGATGGGCGGACGATCATCGCCGACGGCCAGACCACCGGCGGGGCCACCACCACCGATGTCGAGCTGTTGCCGATCGTGCCCTGCGGCACGCCGACCAACACGCCCACGGCCACCACGCCCACCACCACGGCGAGCGCGACCAACACCGCGACGCGGACCAGCACGCCGACGAACACCGTGGGCGTGACCAATACCGCGACGCGGACCAGCACCCCGACCAACACCGTGGGCGTGACTAACACGCCAACGGCCACCAGCACCAGCACTGGGCCGTCCCCGACGATCACCGTGGGGGCGACGACGACGATCACCACGGTTCCGGCCACCAGCACGGCCACCAGCACAATGGTGCCGACGGCCTGCCCGATCACGTTCAATGACGTGCCGGTGGGCAGCACCTTCTACACGTTCATCCGCTGCCTGGCCTGCCGCGGCATCGTCGGGGGCTACCCCTGCGGTGGCCCCGGTGAGCCGTGCCCCGGCAACTACTATCGCCCCAACAACAACGTCACCCGCGGCCAGACCGCCAAGATCGTCTCCGCGTCGGCAGGCTTCAGCGATGCCATACCTTCGACCCAGCAGACCTTCGAGGATGTCCCGAACAGTGGCACCTTCTGGCTGTGGGTTGAGCGGTTGAGCACGCGCGGCATCATCGGCGGCTACCCCTGCGGTGGACCGGGTGAGCCGTGTGTCAGCCCGACCAACCGGCCCTACTTCCGCCCGAACAACAACGTCACCCGCGGCCAACTTTCCAAGATCGTCGCCGGCGCGGCGGGCTACACCGAGACGCCGACCACGCAGACGTTCGAGGACGTGGCCGTCGGCAGCACCTTCTACCTCTACGTCGAGCGGGTCGCCAGTCGGGGTATCGTTAGCGGCTATCCGTGCGGCGGGCCAGGCGAACCCTGCGTCGCACCGAGCAACCGCCCCTACTTCCGCCCGTTCAACAACGCCACCCGCGGGCAGATGGCGAAGATCGCGGCGTCCGCTTTCTTCCCCAACTGCTCGACCCCGGCGCGCCGCTAGTTCCTGATCATCCGCAGCACCCTCCCGGCATTGGGGCGGGGAGGGTGCCGCAGTAGGGAAAAGCAACGAGCATAGCAGCGGCTCGAACCGATACCCGGTTCGAGCCGCTTTGCATTAGAGGATCGATCCGGTATTGTCAACTTAAGTCGGTGGCTGGACATGGCACAGCGGCAGAATGGCCCAACCCCGCCAGCAACACACTCTACCTGACATTCTGCGACCACTTACGCCGCCATTTGTGCGCCGGTTACTTCATTCCACAGTTGGAAGCGCTGCTCCCGTTGGGCATGGTACTCCCCGGCCGACCGTATGTGCCTACTCAGCCGAAAATGCCCGCGTATCGGTTCAAATGCCGACAGGAACCGTTGGGCATGGCCAGCTGACTTGTAACCCCGCATCTGCCGTTCCCGCTGTCGCGTCGGCTGGTGCGAATTCTCGGCGCGGTTGTTCAAGCCTTTATGCTGGCGATGCTCTACCCCAGGCAGGATCTCGCGCTTCGCCGCGCCGTAGCTCTTGAGCTTGTCGGTGATAATCACGCGCGGCACGTAGCGACAGCCCTTGAGCAGCTTGCGGAAGAAGCGCTTGGCGGCGTGCTTATCACGTTTGGCGGTGACCAGGATATCGAGCACGTTGCCATGCTGGTCCACTGCTCGCCACAGATAACAGATCTTGCCATTGATCTTGAGGAAGACCTCGTCGAGGTGCCACTTGTCTCCCGGCTGAGGCCGACGACGCCGGAGCTGGTTGGCATAGATCTGCCCAAACTTGAGGCACCACTGTCGAACGGTTTCGTAGCTCACGTGGATGCTGCGGGCGGCGAGGAGTTCTTCGACGTCGCGGTAGCTGAGGGAGAACCGGAAATAGAGCCAGACCGCGTGCGAGATAATCTCGGTCGGATAGCGATGGCGCTTGTACAGAGCAGGGTCGGTGGTTGGCGGCATGCCCGCATTATATACGAAGGCATTCCGACCTGCTCCACAGCTACAGACTTAACCTGACAGTATCAACTCAACTACACTTCCTGCCGCTGGTATGTGCAACGCAGAGATGAGTTTTATGTCGGCGGCATGGTCAAGTACTACTGTGGCGGACGACCGGGTCAATAGATGCAGGAGTGCGCGTTAAAACGACGAAGCCCGGCCGACCGGCCGGGCTTCGTTGTGCTGTGCTGCGACGTGCCTCTAACGGAACCGCACGACGCGATCGTGCGGGCTGTGGGGCACCTGCTGTCGTTGCGCCCGCGTCAGCGCCGGCGGTTTGATCTTGGCCTCCGGCTCCTCATGAGCGTGCCCATACCTAGGGATAGCATTCCAAGGGCAAACACGACTGTCAAGAACCTCTCATTGTTGTCACCGGTTCTTGGCATTCCAGGTTGCCCGCCACCCTGAGCCACCAACTGCGGGGGGACGCGGACGTGCGTCGCCTGCTCGTAGTCGTAGGCGAGGCCAAGCAACTTCGGTTCGCCCCAGCGCGGGCCGATGAAGGTGATCCCCAGCGGCAGTCCCGCATTATAGCCAGCCGGAACCGTGATATCGGGGTAGCCCGACACCGCAGCTGCGGACGACGAGCCGACGAAGTACTCGAAGTGGCCGTTGAGGTCGCCCTCGTTCGGGTTGTCACTCGTAGGCCAGGCAGGCCCGTTGGTAAGCGCGATGATCGCGTCGAGGTGGTTATCGGCCAGCACCTTATCAATCGCCGCTTGAACGGGCGGCGTCGTGGCAGTGCGCTTCGCGGCGCAGTCGGCGTCACGTCCGTTCGTTTTCTGGGCCGCCTCGAAGACGGCGTCGTTCCACGGGCCTTCGAGGTTCGGATGGGCCTTATCGAACGCGATCAGGTCGGCGAGTGTCTGCGGGTACGGCTGGCCCGTCACCGGGTTCGTGCCGTGGACGTAGGTGTGGAGGTACGTCGCGATGTCCGTCTTGAACTCGCAGTTCAGCGCATCGCCCTCCTTGGCGGTCGCCGAGAGGTCGATGTCGGCTGGGTCCACGACCGTGGCCCCCTGGGCCTTGAGCGCGGCGATGACGTTGTCGCGAATCGGCTCGACGACCGGGCCGACCAGCGTCGGGCTGTAGGTGCCCGTGCTCCAGACGCCGATGCGCGCGCCTTCGAGTGCCTTGTCGTTCAGGAACGGCGTGTAGTCGGTGAAGGCGTGGCCGGCCTGAGCGGCGGTCGCGGCATCGTTCGGGTCGACGCCGGTCACTGCGCCGAGGAGAACCGCAGCGTCGGTGACGTTGCGCGCGATCGGGCCTGCCGTGTCCTGATCGGCACTAATCGGGACGACGCCGGCGCGGCTCCACAAGCCAAGCGTCGGCTTGATGCCCACGACGCCGTTCGCGCCGGACGGGCAGACGATCGAGCCGTCCGTCTCGGTACCGACCGCCGCGACCGCGAGATCGGCGGCAGCCGCGACACCCGAACCCGAGCTAGAGCCGCACGGGTTGTGATCGAGCGCGTAGGGCATGTTCGTCTGGCCGCCGATGCCACTCCAGCCGCTTGACGACGGGCCGGACCGGAAGTTAGCCCACTCGGACAGGTTCGCCTTGGCGAGGATGATCGCGCCGGCGGCCTTCAGCTGCTTCGCGATGAACGCATCGCCGGGCGTGCTGCCGGAGAGCGCCCAGGAGCCAGCCGTCGTCGGCATGCCGGCGGTGTCGATGTTGTCCTTCACGATGATCGGAATCCCGAGCAGTGGACGCTTGTCGCCCTGCCGCCGCGCCGCGTCGGCCGCTCGTGCGTCGGCGAGCGCCGACGGACTGACGGTGATCACCGCGTGCAGCGTCGGGTTGAACTGGCGGATCCGCTCTAGATAGAAGTTCGTGAGATCGACGGCGTTGATCCGGTGCGCGTTCATCAACGCCTCCAGCTGCGGGATCGTCGTCGCGTCGACGTCGATCCCCAAGGCTGTGGTGTTCGTCGGGTTCCCCTCGATGCCGCCCGGCGCCGCGGCGGCGGACTGCCCGAGCAGGAGGGCGAGAAGGGTTGTTAGAAGGAGCGAGCGCAGAAGGCGGTTAGTCATCGTGTGACCTCCACTGATCGGGTGTGGTGGACGCTGGTACCACAGTGCTCGGCTGAGAGCGGGCCGACTCTACAACCGTCCCACCGGCACCTCAATAGCGCGGATCTCGAACGAGCGGCTCGCTCGGCGCGGGCGCTCACGTGTCACGATCCGGCGCGTGAACCTCTGGTCGGAACAATGGGACGAGAATCCTCAATAGTCATGTCACCCCCTTTGTTATTCCCCACTGTTACGCTCCACCAATATTCTATCACTAGAGCATAATGGGGTCAATAGGGTATTATCAACTATCCGACCAGCAGCCCGTTAATGGGGAGAGTACGAACAACAAGGATTTCCCTGCCAGAGCGACACCCCCGAGCGCTGCCGAGAAGGCGGGTGCCGAGTTCATTCGCCGGCCCGCAGTCCTTAAGCCCTTCCATACGTTGGCAGTGCATGTTCAGCGATTGGCACCGGAAACCGTGCCAGCGAACGAGCAAGATGCACTACGGCAAACGGTTGATGAGCTGATCAGTGAGTTGACCGTGTTACGACGCAAATTGGAGGCCGCGCAATAGCATACGCGTGGCGTCTATACAACGGCGCAAAGAATCTTGATCGGTCGAAGAATCATGAAATCTAGTATTCGACCCATATCTGTGATAGAATCGAATCCGACCCAGACCACGACCCTTCCGCTTCGGTGAGGCAGAGATGTGGCGGGTAAAGCCATAACCAAGGAGCCAAGGTTTTAACAGCAGCTTATAACCGTGGGTTATCGCGACACACTCTCTAATAGAACACAAGGGCGACAAACAAAGAACCCCACCTGTCGGCAAACAGGTGAGGTTCACAAATGTCGCTAGTCAAGCCCTCTGACAAGGGCCGCCAGCACGATTGGAACTGGACATTCCGATTGTAGCACCATTGCGGCCCTCCTGTCAAGTAGGCAGGAGGTGTTTTGTGCCTAAAAATGGAGCCGGCGGGGAGATGATTATCCGGACCGTCAAGGACCGGAGCCATCCCTATGTGATGATCCACCGTCGGTTGTTTGAGGACAGCCGGCTCTCCCTGGAAGCCCGCGGCTTGATGGGTTATTTGCTCACCAAGCCGGATGATTGGCAAGTACGGGTGCCCGATCTCCAGCGCACGGCCAGTGTGGGCCGCGACCAGATGCGCCGCATCTTGCGCGAGCTGGAGACCGCAGGCTATTTAGTGCGCCAGCGTAGTCATGGAGCCGATGGGCGTTGGATCTGGGAGTCCTTGATCCACGAAACCCCGTCGGAACTACCATCGCCTGAAAATCCGTCGATGGTTAACCCGGCGACGGACAAACCGGCGACGGATAAACCAGCACTGGATGATCCGCCGATGGTTGAACCGTCGCTGGGGCATCCGGCGGCGGATAAGCCGTCGATATACCAAATAGTAACGATACCAATAAAGGAATCTACTAATAAAGAAAGTGAGGATTCGAATCCCCGCTCACCCGATGGTAGTAGATTGGGTGAGCCGACGATAGGCTCGGATCTTAACTACCGACCACCCCATTCCCCCTATATAGCCGCTGTGCTCTTGGATTTCAGCCGCGAGTTGGGGGATTCCGTCCACGGGCCAGCTAACGTAACTCAAGCCTTGCGGCTCTGGTCCCAGAGTGGGCGAGATGAGGAATCGTTTGTTGCGGCGTGTCAGCAGGCCCGACGGACGCTGCGGCAGGCCCAATCACATGGAGTGGCGAATAAGATGGCCTATTTTTTCGCCACCCTGCGTCGTGACTTGGGGCTCGAGTAGACCGTCGGTGGCAACCAGATGCTGGCTGCTTAGCCGCTCACTTTCCTGGTGAATAGAAAGGGTCAAAATTGGCTGATGAGAGTGACGCGGCACCGGGAGGCGCAGAGATGGCTCTGGTACCGGTGCGTCAGGAAACGGTGAATTTCTACGGCGATTTGATTGTAGCCGCTGAAGGTCCAGAGGCCGAAGTCTATGTCCCCCTCCGCCCAATCTGTGATGCGTTAGGGCTGGCCTGGGCCGCCCAGCGGATCCGGCTGAACCGTGACCCGATCCTTGTGGAGGCCCAGCGCTCCGTGATCGTTACGATCACCGAGGGCTATCCGCGGGCGATGCTCTGCTTGCCGCTCGATCTCTTGCCCGGCTGGCTCTTTGGGATCAGTGCTGCTCGTGTTAAACCCGCCCTGCAAGAGAAAATCACCCGCTACCGGCGGGAATGCTTTCGTGTGCTCTGGACAGCTTTCAAGGGCGCGATCCTGCCGACCGCCCCACTCCCACCGGCGGATTTCTCCCCGGCAGAGCAAGCGCTGGCCCTGGCCGAAGCGGTCGCCAGTCTGGCGCGCTCGCATCTTGAGCAGACAACCAAAATTGAAGAGATCGGGCAGCGCCAGCAGGTCATGGCCGATTATCTGCGGCCCTTTGTTCAGCGCACAAACGAGCGGCTAACGGCCATTGAGCTACAACTGAGTGGAGGTGCCACCATCAGCGAAGCCCAGGCTGCTGAGTTAGCCCTGGCCGTCAAGAATGTGGCCATGCTCCTCGCTGCAAATGGCGACGCCAATGGCTTTGGCCGGGTCTGGGGTGATCTCTACCGCCGCTACCGTATTGGGGCCTACCGTAACCTCCCGGCAGCACGCTTTGAGGAAGCATTGACCTGGCTTCGAGAGTGGTATGGTGAGTTAGCAAAGCCCGACACCACACGTGTATGAGCAGGTTTTCAGCCTGGAAAACCTGCGCACCACGCCTATCTTCCGACGCCCAAGGACGCTGATCCAGCCACTCCGCCGTTGACGGCCTTGGCCGGCGTGGCGGTGCTGGACACCCTCCCAGGAGTGAGACGGGACGTAACTTAGGTGGTAATCCCGGAGGTTAGCCCGGATAGGCGAAGGGCCGGTTCTCGATGGGCGGGGAGTGGCGGCTGGTGGTGACGGTGACACGCAACGGCACGGAGCTGACCAAGCGCGAGTTTCGGGTACAAGCGGGTGGGTAACCCATGAGCAGCCAGCCCAACACGGTGCTGGTGGTGGACGATGAGGCACCCTTGCGCGACCTGGTGCGCCAGTACCTGGAGCGCGAGGGATTTGCGGTGCTGACCGCCGCGGACGGGGTGGCGGCCCTCGATCTCGCCCGCCGCCACGCCCCCACCGTGGTGGTGCTGGCTTTGATGTTGCCGGGGCTGGACGGGCTGGAGGTCTGCCGCCGCCTGCGCGCATTTTCCGACGCCTACGTGATTATGCTGACGGCCAAAGCCGAGGAGATCGACCGCATCATCGGGCTGGAGGTCGGGGCGGATGATTACCTGACCAAGCCCTTCTCCCCGCGTGAACTGGTGGCGCGGGTGCGAGCCATGCTGCGCCGCCCCGCGGCAGTGCGGCCGCCCCGTCCGCTGTCGCGACCCCGCAGCACTTCGGCGATCTGGTGCTGGACCTGGAGCGCCGCGCGATGACCGTCGCGGGGGCGGCCGTGCCGTTCACCGCGCTGGAGTTCACCCTGCTGGCCACCCTGGCCGTGCACCCCGGGTGGGTCTTTACCCGCGCCCAGTTGCTGGAACGGGTCTGGGGGAGCGACTATTTTGGCGATGAGCATGTGGTCGATGTGCATATGGCCCACCTGCGCAAGAAGCTGGGCGACGCTGCCACCGCTCTCCGCTACATTGAGACGGTGCGCGGAGCGGGCTACCGCTTTGTGGAGGCGCTGGGATGAGCCAGAGTATCCAGAGGCCGCGCCGTGTCCCACGCGGAGGTCTGCGAGCCAGGCTCCTGCTAACGCACCTGCTGGTGGTGGCGGTGGGGGTGGGCACCCTGTTCGGGGCCACCCTGGCGATTACGCCGACCCTGTTCGAGCGCACGATGGGCGGGATGATGGGGCCGGCCATGTCCCAAGCCATGATGCCAGGCCAGGCCGAGACCGTCACCCAGGCCTTCCAGGCGGCCATGGTGGAGGCCCTGCTGGTGAGCGCAGGCGTGGGGGTGCTGGCGGCAGTGATCGTCAGCCTGGTTGTCTCGGCGCGGATCGTGCTCCCCCTGCAACGGCTGGTGGGGGCCAGCCAGGGGATCGCGGCGGGCCACTACGCCGAGCGCGTACCAGGACCCGCGGGCGCTCAGGCCCCCGATGAGTTGGGGGCGCTGGCGGACCAGTTCAATACAATGGCTGCCGCAGTGGAAGCCGCCGAGCGGCGGCGGGTGGTCCTGATCGGCGATCTGGCCCACGAACTGCGCACACCACTGGCGACCATCGAGGGCTATACCGAAGGGCTGCTCGACGGGGTCGTGCCGCCCGACGCCGAAACCTGGGCCTTGCTGCACGACGAGGCGGGGCGGATGCGCCAGCTCGTGCAGGACCTGCAAGACCTCTCGCGGGCCGAGGCCCGCCAACTCGCCCTCCAGCCCCAGCCGACCGCGCCAGCCCTGCTCGCCGCGCAAGCCGTGGATCGGCTGGCCGCGCAATTCGCTGAAAAGCCCCTGACCCTGGTCACCGCCGTGCCGGAAACGCTAGCGGCGACTCCGGCACCGCCGCCAGGATCGCCAGCGGGATAGCCCAGGCCGCCAGGGCGCGGCACCAGTGGGCGGCGGCGGTTGTCGGCACTCTGGGACCTCCCTTCGCTCAGCGGCCCGCCACCGGGCTGCCGATTGCCTGCTTATTGCCCCGCCGTCACGCCAGGACGATCCGGAACTCGTGGGTGATCGGGCACGCGGCGCTCAGCATGGCGTTGACCGAGCAGTACTTGGTCACCGATAGCTCCACGGCCCGTGCTACAGCGGCCAGGTCGAGGGTTGGCCCGCTGACGATGTGCTGGACGACGATCTGGGTGTAGACCTGCGGATGGTCGGGACGCTGAGTTGCCACCACCCGCACCCGATAGTCGGTCACCACCTGGCGCTTCTTGCGCAGGATCGCGATCACATCCATCCCGGTGCAGCTGGCCAGCGCGACCAGGAGCATCTCCTTCGGCTGGATGCCCCGCCCGTGGCCCCCGGCGCCAGCATCCGTATCGAGGATCAACTCGTACCCTGAGGGCGCGCGCGCCAGGAAGTCCATACCGGCCAGATCGTCCAGGCGAATCACGGCCTCGCGGGTGGCTGCTCCGGCGATCAACGGCTCCGCCAGCGCGGCTTGCACTGAGGGAACGACGCGGCCGGGCGGTGGTAGCCCGATACCCATATCCAAGACAGCCGTCTCCAAACTTCTATTTCCCTTCTACGATTTATCATCGGCGCGTAGAGCCGCGCGCCGCTCGTACGGTTAGCTGGTGGGGTGTCCGGCCGCACGGATCGCGGCCCCGCTCAGCGGGCCGCCGAAGAGGGCCACGATCAGGCAAACATCGAATAGGCCAGCGGCCAGGGGGATGAGCCCGATGAATGCGATGATCCACCCCCACAGGCCCTGGACCAGGAGCAGTCCGAGGCCGATCAGGACCAGGCCCGCTCCGCTGCGGATTACCCGGCCACTCATGCTGGCCAGAAACTGGGCCAGCGGCGATTGTGTAAATACCATGTGCTGCCTCCTCTACGCATGAGGCCGCCGATCGCGGCAGCCATTCGGCGATCCGTGCGCGGTTATCGCCTTGCCGGATGAACCCAGGGCTACGCACGCTGCGGCGTCACCCCGCGTCCCCGGAACCCCTCATCTCTATCTATTAGGTGCGGCTGACCACTGAACGGTTACATCGCGGCTGGCCCGCCTGCCGACCAAGAGTAGGGGCCCGGTGGCTACGCCAGCCCGGCGCAACCATCGCCAGTGGCCCACGAATTAGTAAACGAGGCAGCGGGGCGCCGGGGCACAAAGAAGGGTCGGAGAGCCCAATCCCCCGGCTCTCCGACCCACGATCGATATCTGCGTCCCGATACATTTTGACGAACAATACCGGTACTTCGCGGCGGGGGGGCGCACCGATTATTACCAGATTGGCTTGTCAAACCGCATAAGCGGGTGGTGTGGTGCCTTAACGTCCGGCGGGGACGGCCTCGGCGGGGACGGCCTCGGCGGGGACTTCGCTCATCCGCGCCAGCCCCTCAGCCAACCAGTCGCGCAGCGCCTGCGGGGGCATGGCCCCCACGCCCCTCGCGAGCAGCGTGCGGCGGTAGATCAGCATGAAGGTCGGGATGCTTTCGATGTTCAGCGCCCCGGCCACTTCCGGGTTCGCATCCACGTCGAGTTTGGCAAACTTCACCGTCCCGCTGTACTCCGGGGCCAGCTCAGCAAACACGGGGCCCATCCGCTTACAGGGGCCACACCACTGGGCCATGAAATCGACCAGCACGGGCATCTCTGCTTCCAAGACTTCGGGAATAAAGGTTGCGTCCGAGAGGACGACCACCCCGGTCACCGTATCATTCGTGTTCTGCGTATCTCGTTTCATAACGGGTACCCATTCTCCTTTTCCTGTGTCGAACCGTCTACCAACCAGTACCGCAGGACGTGCTGTACGCAGGTCCAGGCCGCCTGGGCCGCGCCCGTCTCCCCGGCGGGGGGATGGCTCGCTGCTACCGCATACCGCATGGCTGTGCTCACTACCGTCTGTTCTCCCTGCGCCTGGAGCCGGATGGTGCCGGGCAGCACCTGGGTGTACTTTGGGGCCGCCACCTGATTCGGCGGAGCGGTCAGGCAGGAAATCTCGCAGACCAGGTTCCCGACCGGCGCACGCGGCGGGACTTCCACGACCGTCAGCAGGCCGAAGCCCGCCGCCTGTAACGCATCACTCACCCGCACCAGCACCTGCGGCAGTGGTTTATCCACTGTGACGCATCCAGCAGAGGACCAGGGTTGCAGTAGCCTGGACATGATCCACCTCGCTTCGGTCAGGTTAGCGCGTGGAGCCACCCCACGCCGGGTTCTAGCCTGCACCGCAGATCTGATCTAAGATCCGCTGCTCCAACCGCAGCGGGAGGACGGGGGGGACCTGCGCCTTGTAGCGGGCGATCACCACCGCCAGCGCGGCCTCGGCCTCCCCGCAGGTGGTACAGCCGGTCAGATGGGCCTCCAACGCCGCGATCGTGTCCGGGGCTGGCTCTTCCTCGCCCAGGCCGGCGAGCACGGCTCGGATGTGCGCGCAGGCTTCGTCGTCTGGGGTGTGTTTTGTCGTCATGCCGACTCTCCTTTTGCTGCCGCCTCGCGCCCCTGGGCGAGGGTCGGGCGCGCCGTGCCGGGCGCGGAGGCCTCGGTGAGATAGCCAGCCAGGGCCGTGCGCAGGGCCAGGCGCGCCCGGTGCAACCGCACCTTCAGGGCGGCTTCGCTGATCCCCAGGGCCAGTGCCGCCTCGGCGGTGCTGAGCCCCTCCAGATCGCGGAGGACGAAGGCGGCGCGCAGGGCCGGGGGCAGCGCCTGGATGGCCGTGTCGATCTGCGCCCGTAGCTCGACCGCCAACAACTGATCGCCGGGATCGTCCGCCCCATCCGGCACCCGTTCGATTGCCGGAACCATGTCCTCCGCAGTAGGCGGCACCCGGTGCCGATCGCTGGCCTTTTGCTGGCGCAGGTGCATTAAGGCCGTATTCAGGACGATCCGGTAGAGCCAGGATCCCAGCCCGCTCCGCCCCTCGAAGCGATCAATTTGGGCACAGGCTTTGATGAAACCCTCCTGCACCACGTCTTCTGCTTCGTCGGCGTTACCGGTCATGCGCAACGCGAGCTGATACAGGCGCGGCATGAACCACTTGAGCACGCAGGTGCAGGCATGACGATCTCGCTGGCGCAAGCCTTCCAGCAGGGCCGCCTCATTGTCGTATACAGTCAGGTCGATCTCCCAGGGGTGTTCCATCCGTCTCCTGTGGTTGGTCCGCGCCCGCCGGGGCTTGCGCTCAGCGGGGGGCGGGGCTAATCCTTCACCCATAGATTAGATGCGGGCACCTGCCCGGAGGTTACAGTGCGCCAGGCCGCGATCGACCATGTTCCCGGTCAGGTTTGCCCACTGGATGAACCGGGTGTAGTTGATGATGTCCTGGCTGACCGCTGGGCCATAGGCCGCGTGCAACCGGCGCTGCACCTGGGTGCCGGGCTGGCCTCCGGTGGCGGCGTAGTGCTGGGCAAAGGCCAGGGCGACCGCCTCCTCGGGAGCCACTCCGGCCAGGTCGAGCGCCAGCAGCGCGGCGATCTCCGGGGTGGACACACCTTGCCGCAGGGCCAGCCGCGTGTGGGCCAAGGCACAGTAGCGGCAGCGGTTGACGTCGGTGACCACCAGTTGGATCTTTTCGGCCAGGGCCCGCGACACCCGGCGGCGCAGCCCGGTGCGGACGAGCGCCGGGCTGTGCGTCAGCAGATCCCCGGTGGCGCGGACGAAGGCACCGGGCGAATAATAGCGCGTGTGCGCGCGAGCCATCGGCGTTATCCTCCGGTCACCGGGGCCGCTGTTGGCCCCGGCGCAGCGGGCAGGGTAAACCAGAAGCGGCTCCCGGTCCCCAGCGTGCTCTCCACGCCGATCCGGCCTCCCTGCGCTTCGACCAACTGCCGCGCAATCGCCAGCCCCAGGCCAGAGCCACCCTGCGCCCGGGCCCGGCCCCGATCGGCCCGCCAGAAGCGTTCAAAGACATACGCCAGATCGGCAGGGGCGATGCCCGGCCCGGTATCGGCGACCGTGATCCGTACCAGGCCGGTGGGTCCGGCCCCTTCGGCGGGAGCCGCCGCCGTCAGGGTGATAGTCCCCCCCGCTGGCGTATGGCGGAGCGCGTTCCCCAGCAGATTGTGTAGCACCTGCTGCACCCGCTCCCCATCGGCCTGCACGGGCGGCAGAGAGGGCGGCAGGGTCAACTGGAGAGTGATGATCTAGAGTGTCGCCTGTTCGGCAAAGAGCGCCTGGGCCTGGGTCAGCAGCGGGGCTAGCGGCGTAGGCTGGAGGATCAGTTGCAATTGCCCGGCCTCGGCCAGCGCCCGTTCGTGGAGGTCGGTGACCAGCCGGTGCAGCACCCGCGTCTCGTCATAGAGCGTGGCGATCTCGGCCTTCTCCAGGGGGTAGACATCCTCCAGGATCGCCTGGAGATTGCCTTCGAGCACGCTTAACGGGGTGCGTAACTCGTGGGCGATGTCCGCCACCATCCGGCGGCGCAGGGCTTCCGCCGCCTGGAGGCTGCCCGCCATCTCGTTGAAGGCCTGGGCCAGCCCCGCGACCTCGGCGGGTCCGCTGACCGGGGCCCGCTGGGTGAGATCCCCCCCGGCGATGCGCCGCGCCGCCCCGGCCAGGCGCTGGAGGGGGCGGGTCAACCCCTGCGCGATCACCAGGCCCAGGATCAGCCCCACCACCCCGGCCAGCACTCCCGCTTGCAGCAGCGCCTGATTCACCTGGGTCAGGAATTGCGTGGCGGCGCGGGTCATGCTCGGCATCCCCGGCCCGCGCACCAGCAGATAGCCCACCGGCTGCCCCTGCTCCACCAGCGGCAGCCCGTCCGCCCGGTCCACCATCGTGCCGACCGGGGTGCCCGCCGCGTCATAGATCACCCGCCCCGCGGCATCGGCCAGCAGGACACTGCCGCCCATGCCCCCGCCGCCCATGCCCATGCCCCGCCCCGGCAGCGCGTTCGCCGGGAGCACCGTCTCCACCCCGGCCCAGGAGCCGTGCGCGGCATAGTAGTCGAGCAGGGTGGCGGCCAGCGGGGAGTCCTGCACCTGGCTCTGGGCCATGAAGTGCTGGAAATCGGTATTCACCTGGCGATTGGCGAGGACGGCGACGGTGAGCACGCCCACCGCACTGACCAGCGCGAAGGCCAGGGTCAGCCAGACCCACAGCCGGTTCATGGCGTCTCCTCGGGAGGCTGCTCCGGGGAGGCGTCCTCCTGTAGCCGGTAGCCCACGCCGAACACCGCCTGGATGCTGACGGGTTGGTCGGGCTCCCGCTCCAGCTTCTTGCGCAGGTTCTTGATGTGGCTATCCACCGTGCGATCCAGCCCGATATAGTCCTCGCCCAGGACCCGTTCGATCAGTTGGGCGCGGGTGAAGACTTGCCCCGGATGTTCGAGCAAGACCCGCAAGAGGCCGAACTCGGTCGGGGTCAGGTCCACCAGTTCGCCCGCCCGGGTCACCACATGCCGGTCCAGGTCCATCCGCAGGGGGCCGACCTGGCGGATCGCCCCTGGCGTGGGGGGGCTGGCGCTCCGGCGGAGGACGGCGCGCACGCGGGCGATCACTTCTCGCGGGTTGAACGGCTTGGTGATGTAATCGTCGGCCCCAAACTCCAGCCCCACGATCTTGTCGGCATCGTCCACGCGGGCGGTGAGCATAACGATCGGCAGCCCGGCCAGGGCCGCGTCCGCCCGGACCAGGCGGGTGATCTCCCAGCCGTCGCGATCGGGCAGCATGAGATCGAGCACCAGCAGATCGGGACGGGCCTGGCGCAGGGCGCGCAGGGCGCTCTCGCCGTCGTAGACCACCTCCACCTGATACCCGGCCTGTTCCAGATAGGACCGGACCAGGCGGGCCAGTTGCCGGTCGTCATCCACTACCAGAATCCGTTGGACCATGCGCCGCTCCTTGCCCGGTGGCGCGCCCGCGTGTCCGGCGCCCTGGTTCCATCATACGGCACGGCACCCCCTGCTGTCGATCAGCAACCCCCTGCCGGCTCAACTGAGCCGGCAGGGGGGTCGTCGGGCGGGGCTGCCGGGGAGCGGTTAGCGGTGGCCCCCACCGTTCATGCCGCCCATGCCGCCCATGCCGCCCATTGGGCCGGTCCCGGCATGGTCACAGATCCCATCGCCGTCCGTGTCGCCCGCTCCGGTGCCCATACCCGCCCCCTGGGCGGTCCAGGGTTGATCCATTCGGGCCGTGAGCTGGGTGCGCATGGTCGCCAGCATCGTGTCGGCCTGCGCCTGGGTCACCTGTCCATGGGCCACCCGTTGCGCCAGTTGCGCAGCGCGGGGGGCGATAACGGCGTCCACAATCGTGGTGACCGCGACATTATGCGCGGCGGCCACCTGCGCCGGGGTCTGGCCGGTTTGCAGGACGGCAATCAGATCGGCCTGCGTCATTTGCACCTGTTTAGCCAGAATGGCGAGCAGCGAGTCGTCGGCATCCCCCATCATTCCGCCGTGCATGCCGCCCTGATCGCCGGTCCCGGGGCCATGCATCGAACCGGTTCCAGTGCGGCCCATCATTCCGGCACCGGGGCCAGGGGTCGCCTGGCCGGGGGGTGTTTGGGCCAGCGCCACCTGGGCCAGCACCACCAGGGCCAGCAGCGTCACCAGCCCACCCGTCACCACCATCCACATGCGCGTCTTCATTCGTGGCCTCCTCGAGGCATCTACTGCGACCGCGTGGTTCAGTAGACGCTTGATTATTTCTTCTGTCTCCAGTGTAGCAAACAGTTGTGTGCGCCTGATGGAGATCGCTGGGAGATTTGTTGGCGGAAGGCCCGGCCCGGAGAGCAGCTCCGTGCGCCGGGCCTATCGCCGATGCCGGTGTTGTTGTGGGGCTGGCGTACTAGCCGCGTTGCAGCGGCAACCCGCCCCGCGCCCAGGCGACGACGCCACCGCGCAGGTTCTGCACCGGCGGGAAGCCCGCCCCGACCAGCAGTCGAGCGGCCACGCCGCTGCGGTTCCCGGAACGACACACCGCGACAATAGGCCGGTCGCGCGGCAACTCGTTCAACCGCAAGGACAGTTGCCCGAGCGGGATCAGCGTGCTCCCCGCGATATGCGCCTCGGTATATTCCTGCGGCTCACGCACATCCAGCAGCAGCACCGGCTCGTTCTGCGCGAGGCGCTGGTGCACCTCCTGCGGAGTCACTTCAACAAGCGTGTCTTTCTCTTTATGCCCAAAAAATCGATTCATGCGTCGGTCTTCCTCCAAGAATTGGGAATAGCAGCAATGATCAACGCGTCACCGGGTAGCCTGCCCTGCACCAGGCGTCGAACCCGTCCTGCATTTCTAGTATCGGCGCGGTCACCCGCCGGAGCAGGAGGCTGGCCGCGATGGGCGAGCGCGTCCCGCCCGCGCAGTGGACCAGCACCGGTTGGTCGATCGGCACTTCGTCCAGCCGCCCCGGCAGGTGCCCTAGCGGAATGTGGCGGCTGCCCGGAATATGCCCGGCGGCATATTCCTCGGCGGTGCGGACATCCAGCACCACCAGCCCGTTCTGGGTCCAGCGGGGATGTACTTCGGACGCCGGGCGGCGCGTATATCCCACCGCCGTATCTGTCGCCAGCACCTCCGGCGACCAGGCGCTGGCCACGGCATCCAACCCGATCAGGGCCAACGCGGGTTGCGCCGCCTGCACAGCCGCGGCGGAGCCGATCAGCCCCAGCGGCCGATCGTAGGGCAGCAGCCAACCCGCCCAGGTCAGGAAATCGGCGTCTAAGGGCGACCGCCAAAATAAGTTGACCAGTACCTGACTTGTATCATGCCGGTGAGCGTAACACATCTTCGTTATAAGGTCGGGTTATTTTGGCGGTCGCCCTAAGGGCAGGTTCAGCGTGCCCGGCTGCTGGCCCTGCGCTGCCACCTCGGCGGGGCGCACATCCACCACCGGCACCCCGGCGGCCAGGGCCGCGACCAGTTCGGCGGGCGTGCCCTGGGCCGCCACCGGCACAGGCCGGGGCGGTGGCCCGACCTTGTTGATCCGCTTCATCTGCGCGAAGTAGGGCGGCGGCTCGGGCTGCCCGCTCAGCACCGCCGCCACGAACGCGGCCTCCTCGGTGATCTGGAACGCCCAGTTGAACCGCTGCTCGTAGCCGACGGTACTCTGGGGCACCGCCCCCAGCGCCTTCCCGCAGGCACTCCCGGCTCCGTGGGCCGGCCAGATCTGGAGATAGTCCGGCAGAGTGCGGAAGCGTTGCAACGAGCGGAACAGTTGCCGCGCCCCCGGCTCTGCCGTATGGGCCATGCCGGCGGCCCGCTCCAGCAGATCGGGACGGCCTACATCACCCACAAAGACGAAATCGCCGCTGAACAGGCCCATCGGCCCATCAGCCCCGGCGGTATCGGTGACCAGAAATCCCGGGTGCTCGGGCGTGTGGCCGGGCGTATGTAGCGCCTCGATCCGCACGTTGCCGACCTGAAAAGTGTCGCCGTCGTGCAGCAAGACCGCGCTGGCCTCGGCAGCGAAGGCATACTTCCAGTCGTCCGGCCCTTCGTCCGATAGG
>JBBSAN010000011.1:0-23963 GCA_038252265.1 Chloroflexia bacterium | reverse complement strand
GGGGAACAAGTGGCCGGGCGGCGCATATCGCGTGCAACTGTTTGTGGGCGATGTGTTGGTGAAAGCGCGCGGGTTTTTGATCGGCGACCGATGACATCCTCGCGCAGATTTTGGTGTTTAGGGCTGGAGTCCAAGCGCGAACCTGAAACTTGATGGAAACGATGAACTTAACCACGTCATTCCCGCGCAGGCGGGAATCCAGGCGTAACCCCGACATATCTGTAGATCGAGGCCTAGATCCCGCCTGCGCGGGAATATCGTCAGTCGGCTGTGCGCTCCAATAAATCCCACTTGTTGCCATACAAATCAAGAAACACGACCACCCGGCCATACGCCTCCTCACGGGGCTCCTCAGCAAACTCAATGCCGTGTTGCTGCATGTGCTGGTAGTCGTCCCAGACGTCGTGGGTGTGGAGGAATAGGAAGACCCGGCCGCCGGTCTGGTTACCCACATGAGCCAGTTGATCCGGTGTGACCGCACGGGCTAACAACAGGCCGGCACCTGGCGAGGCCGATGGGGCAACAACGACCCAGCGTTTGCCCGCTCCCATCGGTGTGTCTTCCACCAGCGTGAAGCGCAGGGCGTGTGTAAAAAATGCGATGGCCTCGTCATACTCACGAACGACGAGCGTGACCCAGATCAGGGAGCGATTTTGCATCAGCAGTATTTTTACCGATTTTTGCTTTGCCTGGTTTAAACCAAGACCGATCCTGTTGTAGAGGCAATAACTTGGTCTGACAAAATGAAAATGCTGCAACGCCACTGCTTTTGATAACCCCTTTTAGCGGCGAATGGCCAGGCTGCTGCTCGCGGCATTGGGGAGCGAAATGGTCACGAGGGTGCCGGTGCCAACCTTGCTTTCCAGGGCAATCGAGCCGTGTTGGGCTTCGAGGAGTGCACGGGCAATGGACAGACCCAGCCCCGAATTCCCTTTGGTGCTATGCGCGGCATCGGCCTGGTAGAAGCGATCGAAGATGCGCGGCAAATGCTCTGGCGCAATGCCGCTGCCGGTGTCGCCAACCTGGATGTCGATGCGGTTGCCGCGTGGCCCGGCCTCCAGCGTGATGGTGCCGCCGGCAGGGGTATGGCGCAGCGCGTTATCGAGCACGATCAACAGCACCTGCCGCACCCGCATCAGATCGCCCCGAGCGACACCCACGGCGCGTGTCACCTGCAACGACACGCCGCGCGTCTCGGCCAATATCCGGGCCTGGCGCTCCATCTCGCCCAACACATCGGGCATGGCAATATCCACCAGATCAAACTTCATCTGCCTGGCATCCAACCGCGAGAGCAGCATCAGATCGCCGACCAGATGGGCCGTGTGATCACATTCGCTCAGCATATCGGCCAGCAAGGTGCGGTTCTCATCGACATCGTACATACCCTCCGCAAGGTTTTGCTGCAGGGTCTCGGCGCTGGCCCGCAGCAGGGTCAGCGGGGTCCGTAACTCGTGGCTGGCGTTGGCGACGAACGCTTGCTGGCGGACCCAGGCGGCCTGCGCGGGTCGTAGTGCCCGCCCGGCCAGCCACCAGCTTCCCCCACCCAGCACCACCGCGCTCCCGGCTCCCAGACCCAGCAGTGCCAGCAAGAGTTGTTGCAACACCCGGTCCTGGTCGCCCAGCGTGCGGCCCAGTTGGAGGATGGCGGGGCTACTGCCGGGCGGGAGGCGGTAGGTGAGCAGCCGCACCCGCGCGCCCTCTCCCAGATTCACCGTGCGCCAGTCGCTACCCCCGGTCAGAGCTGCCGTCGCTGCCTGGCCGTCGGGGGCCAGCGGCAGGCTGGCGGGCGGCGCGGCGGTGAGCTGGCCGCTGGTATCCAGCGGCAGGACAAAGATCGCCGCCAGATCGCCGTCGTATAAATCCTCGGCGCTTCCCTCGTTGGCGCTATCCAGCGGCGGTTGGCCTGCTGCGCCGCCCCCGCCCGGTCCCTCTCCCTCCGCTTCCTCCTCGTGCGATCCTCCTTGCGGCGTGGGCCGGGCCGGGGCGGCGCGGGCGGGGGTTGGGGGGATCAGAGCGGCGCGGGTGGCGTACCAGTTGCGGTCCGCTGCCTCCAATTCGGGGCTGACCGGGGCACCGAGCCGCAGGAATTCATGGGCCATGCGGTGCTGCAAGGCCAGGTCGGTCGTGGACTGGAAGTAGGCATCGATCAGCCGGTAGGTGCCCGCGCCTACCAGGGCGATGAGCGCCAGGGCGGCCCCCAGGTAGAGCAGCGACAGGCCCAGGCGCAGCCGGTTAAACATGCGCGGTCTCCAGCCGGTAGCCCACACCGCGCACGGTCTGGATCGGATCGAGCCGCCCCGGTACGTTCAGCTTGCGCCGCAAATAGGAGATATAGACATCGACCAGGCTAAGTTGCACGTCGCTGTCGTAGGCCCAGACGTAGTCCAAAATCTGCTGCCGGGTGAGGGTCTGGCCGGGATGGCGCAGCAGGCATTCGAGCAGGTTCCACTCGGTGGCCGTCAGATCGAGGGTCTGGTCGCCGCGCCGGGCGCTATGGGCGCGCAGGTCGAGCACCAGTTCGCCGGTGCGGATCTCGCCTGGGTCGCTGCCGCTCGCCAGGGTAAACCGGCGGTTGAGCGCGCGCACCCGCGCCAGGAGTTCCTCGAAGGCGAAGGGTTTGGTCAGGTAATCATCGGCCCCGCTGTCCAGGCCCGACACCCGGTCTTCCACCTGGCCGCGCGCCGTGAGCAGCAGCAGCGCGACCGGCAGGTGGGCCGCCCGCACGGCGCGGCAGATGGCCGGGCCGTCGCGCCCCGGCAACATCCAGTCCACGATTGCCACCGTAGGGACGCCGCTCAGGGCCAACTCCAACCCCATATCCCCATCATGGGCCACATCCACCGTGTAGTGCTCTTCGGTCAGGACCCGCGCGATCAGCCGCGCCAGCCGCTGATCGTCTTCGATGACTAAAACCCGCATCGCCTCCGCCTCTCTGTTTTGTGCCCGGCTCCCGCCGCCTCGCCGCCCGGTGGGCCGGACTACCCCATGGTGATCGTAGCAGCGGCGGGTGAAGGCCGGGGTAGTGAGGGGTATATAAACAGTATAGATCCAGATCATTGGAAAAAGCTTGGAAAAATACCAGCACGCTCCAAGCGGATTTTAAGCCGGGGCCTTTATGATAGAGAGGACGCCGGTTGCGTCATAGCCCGTTTGCCACAATTGCCAAAGGAGGATTTCACCATGACACAACGCACCGCGCTGCTGATCGCCGCCGGGCTGACCGCCTTTTTCCTGATCGCCGTGGGCGGGTTGAGCACCTACCTGCTGCAACCCCAGGCCGCGCCGGGTTTGGCAAGCATCCCGCCCACGGCGGTCGTCGCCGAGCTTGTACCTTCAGGATCGGGGGCGGAGGTCGCCGGACCCACCCTGTCGCCCGATCAGGCGGCGGTGTACCAGCAGGCGCTCCAGGAGGCGCGTGCCCGCCTGGAGGATGCCAACGCCCGGCTGGCGGCGGCCAACGACCAGATCCGCCTGGCCCAGGAGCAGGCCGCGCCGCCGACCGCGCCCGCCGCCGACCCCGCGCCGCCGACCGCGCCCGCCGCCGACCCCGCGCCGCCGACCGCACCCCCCGCGGACCCCCCGCCGCCCCTCCTGATCTCGCCGGATCGAGCGGCGCTGGTGGCCCTCAGCGTGGCCCCGAACGCCACCTTGAGCGGGGTGCCCGATCTGGTGAGCTATAAGGGCCGCACGGCCTATGAGGTGGTGCTCGACCGTGGCTCGGTGTATGTTGATGCCATCAGCGGGCGCATCCTCTACAACGGAGTGGCCCCCGCCCCCGCCGCCGCCCCGCCCGCTGCCGGTCGCGGGGAAGCTGAAGAGCACGAATCGAAAGGCGACGATTAGCGCCCGCCGTTGCGACCTATTCACCCCTATACTTGCAAGGAATCGAAACCATGAATCGTTCTCGGCCCACCAAACGTTCGTCGTCCCATGTGCCCGGCGTCAAGCTGCTGATCACGGCGGCCTCGTTCACTACCACCCTGGGGGGTTGGGCAGTGTTCAGCGCCACCGCGCCGCCGCCTGCCCCCCCGGCCCCGGCGGCGGTGCTCCCGGCAGCCGAGGTCGTCCCGCCCACCGTCCCACCCCCGGTGCCTTTTCCGACCCTGGTGCCGCTGCCGACCCTGGTCGCGGTCACTCTGTTCACCCCGGCGGGGGCGCGCGCTCCGGCACCTCCCAGCCCCACCGCGGTGCTGGCCCTCGCGCCCCCCAGCCCCACCGCAGTGCTGGCCCTTGCGCCTCCGCCGACCCCGCACTTGCGGGTGGTGACGGCCCCGGCGGCGGTGCGCCCGCTTCCGGCCCCGATCGCCCGCACCCGCTCCTCGCGTTAAGCTTGGGGCCGGTGGGGAGGTTGTTACTGCCCCGCAACCTTTGTATACGTCTTCTGCCACCCGCAGGTGCGATACTTAATGCATAGGCCAACATACCGGCTTTTGCACAGCGGATCACCAACCTGTAGCATAGGGCTGGGTTGGGGCAGCGGGAAAGGGGCGGCGATCATGGCGGATCAGGCGCACGATATCTGGGAGGTGGACGAGCGGCATTTTCCACGTACTGCCGCCCCGCCCGTCAAACTGCAATTCCTGTTGCACTATGCGGTGCAGGCCCCTTCCACCCACAACACGCAGCCCTGGCGCTTTAAGCTCCAGGGTCATGCCGTGGATCTCTATGCCGCGCCCGGCCCGGCGCTGCCCGTGGCCGATCCGCAGGGCCGCGAGGCGATCATCAGTTGCGGGGCGGCGCTGTTCTACCTGCGGGTGGCCCTCCACTACTTCGGCTACAGTGGGGATATCACGCCGTTTCCCGATCCCCACACGCCCGATCTGCTGGCGCGGGTGGGCCTGGGGCACCAGCGTAGGCCCACCGCCGAAGATCGGCTGCTCTTCGGGGCCATGCGCGACCGCCATACCAACCGGCTGCCGTTCACGGCAGCGGCGGTGCCCCCGGCCCTGTGCGATGCCTTGCACACAGCGGCGCAGCAAGAGGGCGTCTGGTTGCGGCTGATTGCCGAGCCGCCCCTGCGCCAGATCATCGCGACCATGATCGCCGTGGGGGATCGCGTGCAATGGGCCGACCCCCGGTTCCGCGAGGAGCAAGCGGCCTGGGTCCACCGACCGCAGGACGAGCACGCCGACGGCATCCCCACCGCGAACCTGGGCCGGGGCGATCTCGCGGTCTACACCGCGCCGCGCACCGTCGCCAGCTTCGCCCTCGCCGCGTATCAGGCGGAACACGACTATGGCCTGGCGGACAGCGCGCCGCTGCTGGGGGTGATCGCCACCGCCGCCGATCGCCCGCTCTACTGGCTCGTCGCCGGGCAAGCCCTGGCGCATATTCTGCTGCGGGCCACCCTGGCGGGCCTCGCGGCGTCCTTTCTGAACCAGCCGATCCAGGTGCCCCTCTTGCGCCCCCACCTGGCCGCGCTGCTCGACCAGGCGGGCACCGTGCAGATCCTGTTCCGCCTGGGCTACGGACCGCCCGGCGCGCCGACCCCGCGCCGCGACGCCTGCACCGTGCTGGTGTAGCGGGCGCGATCCGGCGCGCGCGGGAGCCATTTCCGGTCTGTTCCTGCCCCCTCCTGCGGGGAGTCGTTCGCACCCCTGGGTACGCTCTTTAGCGCATGACCGGACTCGCTGCAATACTCCAGGTGGGGGCTGCACACACCGGGCACACGAACGCCTGCCTGCCGAGCGGTAACGGGAAAAACGCCCCACACGCCATGCAGTGGGCACGCACCTGGTGCAGCGTTACTTCCAGTTCGATAGCCGTCATGCGCACCTCGATCAGCTCGTACGTGGTGACTTCGGCTGTGCCCTCCTGGGTGTACGGCGGTTCAGGTTGAGTCTCCTCGGTAGGATGGCGCGCCTCGGTCGGGGCCAGCGCTGCTCCATCCCCTTGCCACGACAGTTGGTCGATGCCGGTCGCGAGATCTGGGCGGTTCATCGCTTACTCCTTCCCCACCAGGATCGCCAGCACGTTGTACTCGGCGGTCCAGGCCGGATGCTGCGGTAGCTGCGCTGCGGGTCGTTGCGTTTGCCGTGCGGTGCGTAACTTAAAGAGAAGGCCAGGGGAGGGGCACCCCTGGCCTTCTTGCGCCTCCGCCACCTCACAGTGGCGGAAACGGCAGCGGTTATCAGAATCCACTTTGCCGGAAGGATAGATCGGACCACAGCGTCATTGCTACTGGTCTACCCAGTCGGGGCCGCGTGGCCTCGGGGCCATTCTACCCTTCCCCGGCGAATAGGTTCTTACCCCCGGTACCTCATTATTATCGCACCCTCGCGTGAATATCCAGGTTGTCGCAGGTGAACAAAAAGTAACGATCCGGCCCGCGTGCGGTGCCCTTTGTCCGCAGTGGGCACGGTATTTCCGGACGGATCACCCGCGCCAACGCCCGGTTATTCACGGATTATGCACCTTTGTTCACGGCGTCTTCAACCCGCCGCTGTTACTATAAGAAAGGAAGCAGCAGCCTGCGTACAATCGGTGGGTGTCCCTGCGTGGCGACCGCGCCGGGTCGAGCCGGTAACAGGATGCGCGAAGGGAGGATAAGCACATGCAACGTCAAATTCTGGTGCCGCTCGATGGATCGGCCCTCGCCGAAACGGTGCTCCCCCATGCGGCGGTGCTCGCTCGCGCCACCGGCAGCACCCTGACTTTATTGCGGGTGATCCTCTCGCCGTTCCTGATGCACCCGGAACTGGGCATCGCTCCGGGCGTTGTGCTCACCGCTGAGGCCATTGAGGCCCAGGACGCGGAGGCGCGCACCTACCTGGAGACCGTCGCGGCGCGCCTGGAAGCGGTCGGCGTGACGGTGCGCACTGCGCTGGTCGAGGGCGATCCGGCGACGACCATCGTCGGTTGGGCCGCGCAAGACCCCCCGCTGCGCATGGTCGCCATGGCGACCCACGGGCGGAGCGGGCTGCGGCGCTGGGTCTTCGGCAGCGTGGCCGAGAAGGTGCTCCAGGCGGTCGCCACGCCCCTCTTGCTGGTGCGCGGGTCGGCGGATACCCCGGAGGGGGAGCCGCTGCCGAGCGCCCACCTCTATCACACGCTTGTTGTTCCCCTGGACGGCTCCCCGCTGGCCGAGCGCGCGTTGCACCAGGCGGTGCCGCTGGCGCAGACCACCGGGGCAACGCTGATCCTGGTCGCGGTGGCTCCGGCCCTCGATGAGGAAAGTACCGGGGCGACCGAGTTATCCTGGGCACCTGCCGCCCAACACGAGACAACGCTCCGCCTGACCGAGTACCTGACCCGGACCGCCGCGCACCTCCAGGCTGCTGACATCCCCGTGCAAACACGCCTGGAGTACGGACACCCCGCCGAGGGCATTTTGCGCCTCGGAGAGGAAGTCGGGGCCGACCTGATCGTTATGTCCACCCATGGGCGCGGCGGAATCCAGCGCTTCTGGCTGGGCAGCACCGCGCTGAAGGTGGTGCAGAGTACCCATCGCCCGGTGCTACTGGTGCGCGCCTAGGGCGCTTTGATAGGAGTTTACCATGATCGAAACCGAAACCACGCTGCAACCGGACGAAGCACCAGCCCCCCCTCGACGGCCCTCCGCGTTCGCCTCTGATGGCACCCACCCGCTGCGCCCCGGCGATACCGTGGTGGTGGAGCGGGCCGATTTCGGGCAATTCTTCCCGGTGCTCCATGCGCGAGGCTACCAGGTGCTGGGGCCGACCGTGCGCACCGGGGCCATTGTCTATGACGAACTGGAATCGGACGCGGACCTGCCCACCGGCTGGACCGATGAGCAGGACGGCGGCCACTACCGGCTGTTGCGGCGCGAGGATGCGGCCCTGTTCGGCTACGTGGTCGGCCCGCAGTCGTGGAAGCAGTTCCTCCACCCGCCGATGCAACGGCTGTGGCAGGCCGCGCAGACGGCCAGCGGTTTCACCGTGACCGAGGAGCCACCGGAAGAACCCCGCTGGGCCTTCCTGGGGGTGCGCTCCTGCGAACTGCACGCTATCGGCATCCAGGACCGGGTCTTTATGCACGGGCCGTATGTGGACCCGCACTATGCCGCCCGGCGGGCGGGCGTGTTCATCATCGCGGTGAACTGCGGCCAGGCGGGCGGGACCTGTTTCTGCGTCTCCATGAACACCGGGCCACAGGCGACTGCCGGGTATGATCTGGCCCTGACCGAGATCCTCGCACCGGATCACCATTACTTCGTGGTGGAGGTCGGCAGCGGGGCCGGGGCCGAGGTGCTGGCCGAGGTGCCGCATCGCCCTATCGCGATAGCCGACCAGTTGGCGGCAGAAGCTGTGGTGGCGCAGACCACCGCGCAGATGGGCCGCACGCTGGAGACGGACGGGTTGAAAGCGTTGCTCTATCGCAACTATGATCACCCCCAATGGGACGAGGTTGCCAGCCGCTGCCTCACCTGTGGCAACTGCACCCAGGTCTGCCCGACCTGCTTCTGCACCAGCGTTGAAGACGTGACCGACCTGACCGGTCAGCACGCCGAACGCAGCCGCCGCTGGGACTCGTGCTTCACTGCCGACTTCTCCTATATCCACGGCGGCAGCATCCGGGTTTCGCCCAAGTCGCGCTACCGGCAGTGGATGACGCACAAGTTGGCGACCTGGGTGGATCAGTTCGGCACCTCCGGTTGCGTCGGATGCGGGCGCTGCATCACCTGGTGCCCGGTGGGTATTGATATCACCGCCGAAGCCCGCGCCATTCGGGAAACCGATGGAGCCGGGGCGACAGTAAAGGAGTAGCCCGATGGAAGGTACCGCAACGTTAGAGCAGGTGCTGGCCGAGCAACCGTTTTTCAAGGGGCTGGCACCCGAGAAGCTGGCGCTGATCGCCGAGTGTGCCCATGAAGTGACCTTTTCGGCGGGGGAGTACCTGTTCCGCGAAGGCGAACCGGCGAATCATTTTTACATCCTCACCCGTGGCAAGGTAGCGCTGGAAATCCACGCGCCGGGCCAGGGGGCGCATATCCTTCAGACCGTGACCGAGAACGAGGTGCTGGGCTGGTCGTGGCTGTTCCCGCCCTACCGCTGGCACTTCGATGGACATGCCACGACCCTGATCCGCGCCATCGACTTCAATGCCCTGTGCCTGCGCGGCAAATGCGATGAAGATCATGACCTGGGTTATGAACTGATGAAGCGCTTCGGCCAGGTCATGTTCGACCGGCTCCAGGCCACGCGCCTGCAACTGCTCGATGTGTACGGCAGCCATTAAGCCAGAAGAGGGCGATACCCAATGACCACTATCTTGGAAGCCCCGATGCGCACGCAGCTATGGGGCGTGCGCCGGGTGCAGAAAGAAATCGCGCAGACGGTGACGCTGGACCTCCAGGCCCCCGACGGCAGCGACTTCACCTACGCCCCCGGCCAGTTCAACATGCTTTATGCCTTCGGCATGGGGGAAATCCCGATCTCGATCAGCGGCGACCCGGCGCGGCCTGATATGCTCACCCATACCGTACGCGACGTGGGGCCGGTGTCGCACGCGCTGTGCGCGCTGCGGCCCGGCCAGACGGTGGGCGTGCGCGGCCCCTTCGGCACGGCCTGGCCGGTCGAGGTGGCGCGGGGCAGTGATGTTGTGATCGCCGCCGGGGGCATTGGGCTGGCCCCGCTGCGCCCGGCGCTCTACCATGTGCTGACCCACCGCGCCGAGTACGGCAACGTCGTGTTGCTCTATGGCGCGCGCACCCGCCAGGACCTGCTCTATACCCGCGAACTGGAGCAATGGCGCGGGCGCTTCGATCTCCAGGTCGAAGTCACGGTGGATAGCGCGGTTGGCGGCTGGCTGGGCCACGTGGGCACGGTGACTACGATCATCCCCCGCGCCACGTTCGACCCCCGCCATACCGTGGCGATGGTCTGCGGTCCCGAAATAATGATGCGCTTTACCGTGCTGGAATTGCAGAAGCGGGGCATCCCCAACGAACAGATCTATCTCTCGATGGAGCGCAACATGAAATGCGGGGTCGGCCTGTGCGGGCACTGCCAGTGGGGGCCGCTGTTCGTGTGCAAAGACGGCGCGGTCTTCCCCTACAGCGACATTGCTACATGGTTCGGCAAGCGGGAAGTATGAGATAGCGGCCTGTTTGCCACGGGGGATGCCAACCCGCGAGGGCAGGCCGGGAATTTCCGTCGTGCGCGGGCGGCCCCTCGCGCACGACTCCTTTTGTGTAGGGGCCTCTGCGGCGGGAGTAACGACCATGCTTGTCCAAGACATTCCACACGAACGGGCTGCGGACCCGGTGTCGCTGGTCATTATCGGCGTGGGTAATATCTACCGGGGGGATGATGGGGTGGGCCTGATCATCGCCCGACAGGTGCGGGATGCCGCCTTACCGGGCGTGCGGGTGCGCGAGGAGAGCGGCGAGGGGGCCGCCCTGCTCGATGCCTGGCAGGGGGCCAGCATGGTCATCCTCTGCGATGCTGTGCGCTCTGGGAATGCGCCGGGGACGATTCACCGCCTGGAGGCGCACCGGCAGCCGATCCCGTCGGGCTTCTTCCGCTACTCCACCCACGCCTTCAGCGTAGCGGAAGCGGTAGAACTGGCCCGCGCCCTCGGCCAGCTTCCGCCCCATCTGGTCCTCTACGGAGTCGAGGGCAGCGACTTCACCGCCGGGAACGCCCTCTCCCCGCCCGTGGCCCACGCGGCGCAGGAGGTGGTGCGCCAGGTGCAGGCCGAGGTGCAGGCGTACCTGGCCGAGGCCGAAAAGGACTAGCCTCATGCACGAATCGTCTTTGATGGCCTCGTTACTCCGGCAAGTCGAGGGCGTGGCCCAGGCACAAGAGGCGCGGGCCGTGGTGGGCATCACGCTGACGATCGGGGCTTTGGCCCCGTTCACGCCGGATCATCTGCGCGACCACTTCCGCCTGGCTGCCGCCGGCACCGTGGCCGAGGGCGCGACCCTCTCGATCCAGGTGGAGACTGACCCGACCGACCCCCAGGCCCAGACGCTCCGGCTAACCGGCGTGGAAATAGAGGTAGGGGAACCCAGCTAAAAATCGGGTTGGCCGGATGCCAACGAACCTGCCCCCTGCCCATTGTTTTATACGGGCTTTACCCTTTTGGGTACCTCTGTCCACCGGCCCTATTACCGGTGGGTGTTATGCCGTGAACAGGGGGTATTTTGGGGTGTCCCCTACTGCCAGAGAGAAGGGAGGGGATCCGCCATGAGCGAGAAACGGGAGGACATGCTGCCGATCCTGGCCGCGCTGCTGGTGCTCTTCACCGCGCTGCTCGATCCGCTGGTTTCGCTGAACATCGCCGGGGCCAGCATCCTGGGTATGGTGCTCTACACGCTGCGCCGCCGCCGGACGGATTTGCGCTGACCGGGCTAAAAATTCACCGGACGCCTCAATGTCGTCTAGTATTTTCTACTCGGCAAACATCTCCGCCAGCACATTCAGCACAACTTTTTGGGTCGGTACATCCACCCGACCCAGCCGTTTTATCAGTCGCGCCTTGTCTACAGCTCGCAACTGATCGAGTGCTACCTGACCATCTTTTCCTTGAAATTGGCAAGATATTCGCGTTGGGTAGGCCCGTGCTTGTGTAGTCATCGGGGCGACTATCACGACTGCACTGTAGCGGTTCATATTATCCGGAGAAACGACCAGGCAGGGCCGGATCTTTTGTATTTCGCTGCCTACCGTTGGGTCCAGGCTGATTAGATAAATATCAAGTCGCTTGACTACCACTCCCATTCATCCTGATCCCATGTTGTGAGACTATGTGTTCCCCATTCGGGTAATTGATCATCCCCATTAGCAGCCATTGCTTTGAATTGGGCGTCCCATCCTTGTCGTAGTCGTCGCTTTCGCGTGGTAGGTTTTGCTGCTGAAGCTATCGTCGTGTTCAGAGCGATCGGCTCCGATTCCACCTCGGACCCTTGCGATAAACTGGCGTGCTGGAATTGACGGATAAAGTGTTCCACAGCCACCTGAACTAATTCATCTTCTGTTTTGCCCACTTGTTGGGCGATAACTTGCAGCGCGGCTAATTGCTGATCGGTAAGGGTAATAAGGCTGGTGGTCATACAGCACCTCGTCTAGCATACAAATAAATTATGCCCCATCTCTTTTACCTCAGCCCCGTCACAGCCGTTCAATGCCCAGTTCGCCATCGGCGGGGCGGCCTGCGGATTCGGGCGGGATGGTGAGCACCTCGCTCTCCTCCTCCTGCACCTCGCGCAGGGAGATGTGCTGGGTCCAGAAGGCGGCGGTGCCGACGATCAGGGTGGTGACGAGTTGGCTGACGTGGAAGAGGAGGGCGAAGGCGACGCGCAGGTCTTTATCCATCGTCGGGGAGATCAGCAGCAGGCTCCAGATGATCAGCCCCTCATAGGTGCCGACGTTGCCGGGCATGGCGGGCACCAGCAACCCCAGGTTGACCAGTGCGGTCAGGAAGAGGACGGCGCTGAGGGTGATGCTGTTGGGTGGCATGTGGAACGAGGCCAGCGCGGCCCAGAACATCCCCGCTACCACCAGCCACACGGCCAGCGAAATCAGCGCGGCCCGGATCAGCGGTCCCGGTTGCTCGAAGACCTGCAAGCCCTCGGCAAAGCGGCGCACCAGTTGCACACCGACTTGCTTCAGCCGGGCGGGAACGGGCAGGTAGCCGGTGATCCATTCGGCCAGGGCGACGGCGCGGTCGGCCTGCCACTTGAACAGGACCAACCCGCCCAGCGCCCCGACCAGCACCACGATGGCCGCCCCGCCCACCTGCTCGGATGCGCCGCTGAGCGGCAGCCCCAGCAGCCCCAGCACCAGCAAGACCAGCAAGGCCAGCCCGTCAAACAGCTTCTCGATGACCACTGTCGCCAGGATCGTCGTCTTGCTCAGGCCCGTGCGGCGGCTGAGGAGGTGGGCGCGCATCAGGTCCCCGGCGCGCGCCGGGAAGAAGGTGTTGAACAGGTAGCCGGTCATCATCGCCCCGAACAGGCTGGGCACATGGAGATGGGCGCGGGGCACCAGCGGATCGAGCAATTGTTGCCAGCGCCAGGACATCAGCAAGTATGCCGCCAGCATCCCCAGCATCGCCAGGCCCATCAGCGGCAGATCCACCTGCCCCAGGTGCTGCCAGACTTCCAGCCAGTCCACATTCCACAGCACCAATCCCAGGCAGATCACGCTGACCACGATGCCGATAATGACTTTTTTCATCACCTACGCCTTACACGTCGAGAAGCTAGGGCTGGGCCGCCGCCTTCCAGCCTCTAGCTTCTCATGAAGAATAGTAAATGAGACCATGCGACCGCTTGTTCACGGCGGGTTGATTCGCGTCCTCGGGTACCCCCGGCCCGCCCTTGCCGAATAGGGATGGTCCAACCCGGTCGCCCACCGCCAGGCCCGGCCCAACCGTCCGGCGCTCAATGGTTGGTGGGGGCAGGCGCGGCGGTCTAGCGCCCGCCGGACCCAAACAGGCCCTTGCGCGGCTGGGGGGCCGGACTGGGGCTGGATCCGGGTGTCTTGGCCGTGCGGCCCCGGCGTTGGTACGCCTCTTCCAGGATATGATCGATGTCTTCGTTGGTGAACAGGTAGGCTTCGCTGATCGTGCGGTAGCCGGTGCGGTTGGCGGTATAGACCAACCCGCGCACCAAAATCCCTTCTTCGAGTTCGATGATGCACACTTCTTTGAAGTTATGCTCATCAATGAAATGGCCGATGGCGCGGAGTACATCCTCGTAGTCCATCCGGCCTGTTCCTGAATAGTTCAGCATGGGCGCCTCTCCTTCGGAATGCGCGCCGGGGCCTGTCCCCACAGTCGGGGCCACCGCGACAGGTGTGCCGATCCTCTCGGCTCGCGCGCTGTAATGGCTCTATTATAGCACAACCTTTGTGCGGTGCAACCCTTCCAGGCAAGCAAAAAGCCGACGAGGGGACTCATCGGCTCAATAAAGGGCGGTAGGGGCGGTTGTTAGGGCTGGCTACTCGGTGCGGTCGGCAATCGCACGGGCCAGGACGGCGCGTTGTTCGGGGTTGGCTTCGGCGGCATAGGCGACAAAGTAGCGGAACACCGGATCGCCGTACTCGGTGATCAGGCTATCCATCACGTTCTTGACGACCATGTTGACGAACTCTTCCTTGCCGAGCGCGGGGGAATAGCGGAAGCTGACCTGACCGGGTGGCTTCTCGCGGCGCAGCACATTCTTTTCGGCGAGCCGGCTCATCGTCGTCATCACTGTGGTGTAGGCGATGTCGCGCCGTTCCGGCTGGCGGGTTTGCATCTCCCGATGCACGTCGGCTACGGTGGCCTCGTTCAAGAGCCAGACCACCTGCATGATCTCGGACTCCAGCGGCCCGAGCACTTTGGTCAACCCCGCCTGATAGGGGTTAAACTTGAACTTCAACGCGCCGTCTCTGGCACCCATACTACTGCTACTCCTTCGAAGGCTAGATACGAATCAGGCAATACCCTGGCTATGCCTGCACTACAGAATACACGGGTTATTCTCCTGCTTCTATTCTACTACGGATCGTAGGTGAGAGTTACCGGGCAAAGATTACAAATTTATATCAATTTAATAAAACACCTGATCGTAGTCTTGACGAACTCAACAATAGGACGAGTTCCGGCCTGGTTGGGCTTGCTTGCTTCGTCACGCGGTTGGGGAGTTGCTGTCCACCCGGTCCTGCCAGAGCGGCTCCATGCTGACCTTTAGCACGGAGCCGCTCTGTAAGTCACCGGGACGCGCTTTTAGAATTCGGTCACGCTGCTGAAGTTGAAGCCGCGGAGGCGGGCGGCGGGGGCGAGGGTGCCGCCGACGAAGCCGCGTTGCAGCTTGAGCGTGTCGCTCAACTCGGCGTGCATGAACGCTTCCAGCACGCTCTGGGTGAAGCGCAGGTTCCGCACCGGGCCTTTGACCTCGCCGTTTTCGATCAAAAACGTGCCGTCGCGGGTCATGCCGGTCAGGATCGTCTGCACCGGGTGGACCACGTTGACATAATGCAGGCGGGTGATCCACAGGCCACGCTCGATGTCTTTCGCCAGGTCGGCCTTGGGGGTGGTGCCCGGCTCCAGGCGCAGGTTGAGCGGGAGCGGGCCGTAGGTGTTGGGGGCGGGGAGGGCGTGACCGGTGTTCTGCTTGCCCGGTTCGCGCCCGGCGGTGTAGCTATCGTAGACCACCTGGGCCGCCACACCGTTCTTGATCAGTTCCACTGTTTGCTTGGGCACGCCCTCGAAGTCGAAGGCCAGCGGCATGTTGCGCGGATCGTGCGCGTCGTCCACGATAGTGATGTTGGGGCCGGTGATCGGCTCGCCCAGGCGCATGAAGCTGCGCCCCTCCTGCACCGACAGGGCCCCGAAGCCGAGGAAAGCCATGTAGTCCAGCAGGTCGGCCACGGCGTACTCTTCCAGCACGACATCGTAGGCCCCGGCGGGGATGCTGGCCGGGTTGCGGCTGCGGATCGCCTTCTCCACCGCTTCCGCGCCCACCGCGTCGGCGTCGATCTCGTCAATGTCCATGCTGGTGCGGTCGGCATAGCCGGAGCCGCTGTCGCCCATGATCACCGTGCTCAGGTTGGCGACGGTGCCGGGCGCATAAGTCCAGATGCCATGTGAGTTGCCGATGCCGATCTCATTGACGCTGCTGCTGAACGAGCCGGAGGCGATCAGGCCGTTGTCGGTGGCGCGGCGGCAAATCGTGCCCACGCCATCGGCGCGTCGTTCGGGGGCGGCGTCAGCGGTGGAGGCGCGGTAGCTGTCGGCGGCGCGGATGGGGGCGGGGCCGGGTAAGCCCACATAGTCGGCGTTGTCGCGCTGGAAACGGGCGATGGTCAGGGCGCGTTCGACGGTGCGCTGGAGGGCGTCGGGATCCAGGTCATTGGTCGAGGCCACGCCGATCTTCTTGCCCTGCACCACGCGCACGCTGATCTGGGTGTTGGTTTCGGCCACATGCTGGTGGATGTGGTTATTGGCGAAGCGGGTCAACTGGCTGCTCTGGCCGAAGAAAACCACCTCGGTCTCGTCGGCCTGCGAATACCCCAGCACCTGGCGGATGATCCGTTCGACTTCTTGTTCGCCTAGCACAGCTCTCTCTCCTTTGGGACGAGGTATGAGGTACGAGGTATGAGTATGAGTATGAGTATGAGGTATGAGGTATGAGGTATGAGGTAGAAATCTTGACTACGTGAAGACGTATTCCTTACATCTTCTTAACCTCAAGCTTTAAACCTCATACCTCGTACCTCATACCTCGTACCTCGCTAAACGACGCCGACGCGGACGTTGCGGAAGCGGGCCGGGGCGGCCCCGTGGCCGACATGGGCCACCTGCATCGGTTCGCCTTTGCCGCAGTTGGGGGTGCCCCACAGCCGCCAGCTTGCCGGGCTGCCCACGGCCTCACAGGCGTTCCAGAACTCGTAGGTGATGCCGGTGTAGGTGGCGTTCTTCAGCATGGCCCCTAGCTTGCCGCCCTTGATTTCGTAGGCGATCTCGGTGCCGAACTGGAAGTTGAGCCGCTTGTCGTCAATGCTCCAGCTCCGGTTGGTGCCGAAATAAATGCCGTCGTCCACGCCGCCGATCAGGTCGTCCAGCGTGCCGCCGGTGCCCGGCTCCAGGTTCACGTTCGCCATGCGGATCATCGGGATGCGGTTCCAGCCATCGGCACGGCTGGTGGCGTTGCTGGTGCGGCCAATCGAGGCGGCGGTTTCGCGGTCCATCAGGTAGCCGACAAAGAGGCCGTTCTCGATCAGCGGGCTGCGCTGGGCGGGCACGCCCTCGTCGTCCCAGCCGAAGGTGCCCAGGCCACCGGGGGTGGTGCCGTCGGCGGTGATGTTCACCACCTCGGAGCCGTAGCGGAAGGTGCCCAGCCGGTCGGTGGTGAGGAAGCTTGTCCCGGCGAAGGACGCTTCCATGCCCATGGCGCGGTCCAACTCGGTGGCGTGGCCGCAGCTTTCATGGACCTGCAAGGCCATCTGCGCCGAGTCGATGACGATGTTCATCGTGCCCGACGGGCAGGGTTTGGCGCTGAGCAGGGCGATGGCTTCTTCGGCGATGCGCTCGGCGTTGCCGGGCAGGTCCACCGAGGTGACCAGTTCAAAGCCGGTGCCGCCCCAGTGCTCGCCAATCGAATTGGGGTAGGAGCGGGTCTGCACCTCGCCCGCCTCGCGGTCCACCGCCGTGGCGACGATGCCGCAACTCACCTCGGTCAACTCCTGTTCCAGGTCGCTGCCCTCGGTGCTGGCGAACGTCTTGTGGGTGCGGAGCGCCTGGAAAGTCGATTCGGCCACCATGATCCCGGCCACCCGGCGCATGTTCTCGTCGGCGGCGCTGAGCAGGACCAGCTTCTCCTCCAGCGGCACGGCAAACGGGTCGCGCTCGACCGGAGTGCGGTAGCTGCCGCGCTCCTGCAACGGCGGCCCCAGGTTGACCGGGACGCGGACCACGCGGGCGCTGGCGCGGGCGATCTGCACGGCCAGCGCGGCCACGCGGTCCACCTCGGCGGGGGTCAGAATCGAAGAGCTGGCGAAGCCCCAGGCTCCGTCGGCGATCACCCGCACGCCGAACCCGTGCTCTTCGCCCAGCGACAGGGCACCCACGGTGCCGTTCTTAAGCTGGATCGCCTCGCGCTCGGTGCGGAGGATACGAACATCGGCATAGGTCGCGCCGTGGTGGCGGGCCATATCCAGCGCACGGGCAGACAGTTCATTCATCGGCTAGCCCTCCCTCGTATTGTTGGCCCAGTATACCATAAACGGTATATCACAGAACACGCAAAGGCCACAGAGAGTATATCAACTCTGTGGCCTTTGCGTGTTCTCTATCGTGTGTTGCCGTCTGGCGGAAGAACTAGGCTTCGATGATCGTCGGCGGTTGGCCGCCCTGGCTGCCCTGGGTCGGCATCGGATCGAGCCGGGCGGTGGGGGCACCCTCGGTCTCCGGGGCCTGCTCGCTCTTGGCCTTCTGCTCTTCGCCGCCGGTCTGGATGCTCTGGTCACCGGTGCCTTCCTTCTTGAACATCAGGTAGGCGGTCTCGGCGGGCCACAGCGGCTGGATGCCGGTCAGTTCCCAGCCGTCGGCTCCCAGCGTGTTCATCACGCGGCGGGCAAAGCTGCTGCGCCGCTCGTTCTTCTCAATAAAAATCTCTTCGCCTTCGACCGATACGCGGCCTCGGAAATCCATGTATACAACTTTATATTGGAAAGCCATCGGTGGCTCCTTTCACTGGTGCGCGGTCCCGCGATCCCTGGTGTGGGCGTTCACTGTGGGAAAATTTAAAAGAGGGCAGAGGGGCGGGTGGTTGTTAAAAGTGGTTTCGCTCGATGCGCCCCGCCCACATGGGACGCATCGAGCTATCTGTCCTTATTATACGAGTCCCCCCGCCCGGTCACATCTGCCGGTGGGGGAGACCGGGGGTACGCTGTTCGGGGGAGGGGGCTCGATTGCGGAGTGCGGAGTGCGGAGTGCGGAATACGTGAAACGTGAAACGTCAAGCGTGAAACGTCATGCGTGATGGGCGCGCAAACGCATCATCGTCTCATTCCGCACTCCGCATTCCGCAATTCGTGTAACCCCGGTTTGGGTGGGTGCGTATATAGAGTCAAGACAATGAGAGAGACCACATGAGATCGCTTCGGCGCGAAGATGTTAGCGCGCGAGGGAATGTGGTACAATGGAGTAAAGGATAACCGACGCAGGTTCCCCGCTCGTGGGGGTGAACGCCGGTTAACTGGTAAGGAGAGGAGCGCCCCTATGCTGCTGCTTTCTGGCCCTGATTGGCTGGCAAGTCTCTACCTGGGTTGCTTTGTGTTCGGCCTGATCTTCACGGCCATTTCGGCCTTCTTCAGCTTCGGCCACATGACGGGGCATATCGATCTCCCTCATGTGGACCCCGGCCATGACCCCGGCCTACATATCCCCAATGTTCATATGCCCCACGTGCATGTGGAACTGCCTCACCCGCATATCGACGCGGGCAACGGGCACACCGGGGCGACCAACGGGCACGTTCACGCCGGAGCGGCTTCGGTACACGCGGGCGAGACGGTCGGCGTGCCGGTGCCAACCCAGCCGATGGACCGGGGGACAACCCAGGAGACGATCAGTCCGCTCAATATGCCGACCATTCTGGCGGCGATCACCTGGTTTGGCGGGGTTGGCTATGTGCTGACGCGCCTGGCCTTCCTGGGCTGGATCATGGTTGCGGGGGTCGCCTTGCTCGGCGGCTTCCTGGGCGGCTACATCGTCTACTACTTCTTCGCCAAGGTGCTGTGGCCTGCCCAGACCCGCCCGATGGACCCGGTGGAGTATGATCTGCGGGGCACCTATGCCCGCGTGGTCAGCGGCATCGCGCCGGATGGCACCGGCGAAATCATGTACACCAAGGGCGGGACCCGCGCCGTGGCCGGGGCACGCAGCGCCGATGGCGGCCCGCTGCCGAAGGGGAGCGAGGTCATGGTGGTGCGTTATGAGCGGGGGTTGGCCTACGTGGTGCTGCGCGATGCGCCTCAGGACGTGACGGTGCCGACGGAACCCCGCATTACCACCGAGCTACCGGCTAACCCGGCCCGTGCGATTTCGACCGCCGATCCTTCAACCCCGACGCGCAACCTCTAAGTCTCTGTCTGGGACCGCGCCTGGCGAATTAGGTGCTTTAGACAGGAGGTGACCTGCGAGATGACGGCCTTTTGGACCGATGCTTAGGCACATCTTCACGGTTCGCGATCATCTGTTTCTTATAGTAGTGGTCTTTGGCCCCGACGGGGGGCACAGTTAAAGGAGTGGACGATGGAAATTCTTATTCCGGTGCTCTTGCTGGTGCTGGTCCTCCTGGTCATCATGGCCTGGGTGGTGAGCATGGTCCGCAAGGTAGGGCCGAACGAGGCGTTGATTATTACCGGCCTCGGCGGGCATCCCAAGGTGATCAAGTCGGGCGGCGCGGTGGTGCTGCCGTTGGTGCAACAGTATCGCACGCTCTCGTTGGAACTAATGTCGTTTGACGTGGCCCCTACCCAGGACCTCTATACCCGGCAGGGCGTGGCGGTGACGGTGGAAGCGGTCGCCCAGATCAAAGTTAAGTCGGACCCGGAAAGCATCCTGACCGCCGCCGAGCAGTTCTTGAACAAGACCCCGGCGGAACGCGAAGGCCTGATCCGGCTGGTCATGGAAGGCCACCTGCGTGGCATTGTCGGCCAGTTGAGCGTGGAAGAAATCGTCAAGCAGCCCGAGATGGTGGCCGATAAGATGCGCCTGACCTCGGCGGACGACATGGCGAAGATGGGGCTGGAGATCATCTCCTTCACGATCAAGGAAGTCCGCGACAAGAACGAATATATCATCAACATGGGCAAGCCGGACATCGTGGCGAACAAGCGCAACGCCGACATCGCCGCTGCCGAAGCCGCCCGCGACACTGCCATCCGCCAGGCGATGGCCCAGCGCGAAGCTGCCGTGGCCCGCGCCCAGGCCGACCAGGAACGGGTGATCGCCGAGACGGCCAGCGCGACCAAGCAGGCCGCCGCCCAGCGCGACCTCGATATCGCCCGCGCCGACTACACCTCGACGGTGCAGCGCCAGAAGGCCGCGTCGGACAAGTCGTATGAGATTGAAGCCAACGTGCAGCAGCAGGCGGTTATCCGTGAGCAGGTCGCCGTCCAGCGCGTCGGCGTCGAAGAACAGGTTAAGGTGCAGGACGCCGAGATCTTGCGCCGCGAACGTGAACTGATCGCCACCGTGCTGAAGCAGGCCGAGATCGAGCGGCAGCGGGTGGAAACCCAGGCCGCCGCCGAACGGCAGCGCCGCATCCTCGAAGCCCAGGGCCAGGCGGAAGCCGCCCGCGTGAACGGGGCCGGTCAAGCCGATGCCATCCGCGCTCAGGGTATGGCCGAAGCCGACGTGATCCGCGCCCGCGGGCAAGCAGAAGCCGACGCGATGCATGTCCGCGCCGATGCGTTCAAGAACTACAACCAGGCGGCGGTTATCGACAAGCTGCTGAGCAGTATGCCTGAAGTGATCGCTGCGATCAGCCGCCCGCTGAGCCAGGTGGACAAGATCACTATCGTCTCGACCGGCGACGGCGCGCACGGCATGGGAGCCAGCCAGGTGACGGGCGATATCACCCGCATCGTGGCCCAGTTCCCGGCCCTGTTCGAGACCCTGACCGGGATGAAGATGAGCGACTTGATGAGTGGCGTGACGGGCATCAACCTGAACGGCCTGCCCACCAACAGCTCGACCACGAACGGCACGCCGGTGGGGGCCGCCACCAACGGCAACGGCAGCCGCGCCATCGTAGACAGCACCGCCCGTCCGGCCCCGCCCCCGGTGACGGACGGCGGCACGCCCCCGACCAGCAACAGCTAACTGGTTAACTTCACCCTTTTAGCTAAACACACGCAGGCCGAGTCGTCACCGACTCGGCCTGTGGTATAATGGGCGGGAGTACAGGAGACGGAGGTATATAATGGCCGCACATTCGATTCGCGCAATTTATACCCAGGGCCTGCTGCGCCCCCTGGAGCCGCTACCGTTTAGCGAAGGCGAAGAAGTCGCACTGATGGTGCTTTCTGACCGGGAGCGTTTGGAGGCGGCGCTAGGCGATCTGCTGATGCCCCGGCCACCTGCTCTTGACGACGAGGAAGATATCGATGAAGCGGCGCTGCTGCGCCATCAGAATGATGCGCGTGTAGCGGCGGCATTGGGTGATCTGCTGGTGCAAATCCCACCTTCTCTTGACGAGGATGAAGATATCGACGAAGAAGCGATCCTACGCGACTTATATGAGGCCACCCGTGGCTTGCCGCCCCTCTCGGAGGAGCTTATCGAAGAGCGGCGCAACGGCCCGTGAGTGATTACTTTCTTGACAGTAGTGCCTTACTTAAACGCTATACGGCAGAGCAAGGCACTGCCTGGATCCGAGCGCTCGTCGCACCACGCAGTGGAAACGTTCTATTCATTGCTGAGATTACTCCGGTGGAAATTATTTCTGGTATTCAGCGTCGACAACGTGCCGCACAACTTTCTGTGGTACGCGCACAGAATACACGCAGGCTGCTGGATCGGCACGCTAGCCGTGAGTACAAGATAGTAGCATTAAATGACGCGATTGTTACGCGGGCAAAAGATCTGGTAACGGTGCATCCCTTGCGCGCCTACGATGCGGTGCAGCTAGCCTCGGCGTTGGAGAGCAACGCCTTGCTTCTGGCGGCGGGTTCGCTCCCACTGACCTTTGTTTCTGCCGATGTGCGCCTGCTGACTGCGGCTGCCGACGAGGGGTTGGCAACCGACGATCCGAACGTTTATCCTTAGCAGCAGGTCCGCTACAGTCCTCTTTGTTCCGCCCCTGCTCTCCTCAACAATTCTCCTCGTCGGCTTTTGGTCTGGCTGCCTGCCGCCCCTGCTGCTCTTCTACATAGCGCACACCTCTCTCCGGCACCGGGTTCCACTGCTGGCAGTGCGGGCGGAGGGGGCAGAGGAGGCACATCGGCTTGATCGGGACGCAGACCTGTGCGCCGAAGTCCATCAGCGCCTGGTTGAACAGGTAGCCGTGGCCGGGGGGGATGAGCGCCTCGGCCAGCGCCCACAGCCGCTTTTCCAGCAGCGTCTTCGCCGGGCGGCCACTGTGCAGATCAAACAGGCGACCGACCAGGCGGTGGACATTGGTATCCACGATGGGCGCGTCTTGCTGGAAGGCGAAGCTGAGGATGGCCCCGGCGGTGTAGCGCCCGATGCCAGGCAGGGCCAGCAGCCCCTCCAGCGTATCCGGCAGTTGCCCCGCTAGCTCGTTGGTGACGATGGTAGCGATGCGATGGATCCACTCGCCCCGGATATGGTAGCCCAGCGGGTCGGTAACGGTTTTCACCTCGTCCAGCCTCGCGGCGGCGAGGGCGGCGAAGGTGGGCCAGCGGCGCAGCACCTCCTCGTAGACCGGGCGGGCACTGACCACCTGCGTCTGCTGAAGCAAGACCTCCGAGACGAGGATGGCGTAGGGGTCTTGCGTCGTCCGCCAGGGCAAGTCGCGTCCGTTGGCGATGTACCAGCTCAGCAACCCGCCCTGGATGGCGCGCAGCAGCGCGGGGTCCACGACGGCGCGGAGGGGGCGAGAGGTTTGCGGTTTGCGGTTTGCGGTTTGCGGTGTGTCCTTAGCGCGGGTCGGCATGGGGCTATTATACCGGATAGGCGCGGAAACTGGCGACTGGGGCGGCCTGCAACGGCGGGCAAGCCAGCGACGTATTTATAAGTGATACGCACACACTATCCCGCTCGTGCCGTTAGAGGAGGCCCCATGAATTGCGCCGTCTGTCATACGCCCACCTTGCAGCCGATCACCTTCGCCAACGGCCTCCCGGTGTCCCGTTGCCCGACGTGTCTGGGCACCTGGGTTGCGTCGGCGGACTATTGGGCGTGGCGCGACCGGCAGGGGCCGCGCCTGCCGGAAGTTCCGGCCCCCGACGTGGAACCCTGGCCGGGGGGTGAGGAAGGACTCCGGCTCTGCCCGACCTGCGGCCATGTGATGCGGCGCTATCACATCGGCACCGGGGTGCCGTTTCCGCTGGATCACTGTGAACAGTGCAACGGCGTGTGGTTTGATGCCCAGGAATGGGAAGTGTTGGAGGCGCGCAACCTGCACGACAAGCTGCCGCAATTCTTCACCGACGCCTGGCAGCGGCAGGTGCGGCAGGCCGACCACCGCCGCCATATGACGGCTATCTATACCGAGCGGTTCGGTGCGGACGATTATGCCGAGGTGCGCCGCATCCGCGCCTGGCTGGATGCCCATCCGCAGCGCAGCTTCCTGCTGACTTATCTGAGCAGCGACGATCCATATAAACGGTGAACGATCCCGGTCTGCTACCCATTTGCCCCCCAAATACCCCCAAGCGAGACCCCGCCTGATGCAAATCCTCCGCTACGCGAACCTGGCCCTGCGCTTTTTACTGGAACTGGTTGCCCTGGCCGCTCTGGGCTATTGGGGCTTCCAGGCGGGCGACGGGCCGCTCATGAAAGCGATCCTGACCCTCGGCGCGCCGCTCACGGCGATC